>JAFYMM010000192.1 GCA_017550055.1 Paludibacteraceae bacterium | reverse complement strand
GGAACCTGCGGACAAATAACTACCTCACCTCTCGTCCCCATCGGGGGCGAACAAACATTTCTTTCAACTAACTTGACGAAGAACCTTACTCTCTCCTTACCTATAACATAGGATAAATATACTATAAATATACCATAAACATACTATAAATATAGGATAAATATACTATAAAGCAATCTTGACCAATACTCCTATCAATCAAAACCCAAATATTTCACCGATTTTTTTATTTAAGTATTTTTTTGTAACTTTGCAGTCGAATTATTAACCTCGGTTGCCTTTCCGCTCTGATGATGTTTTTAAGGGAGTGACGGAGAATCTGTGAAGATTGTGGCGGCCATAAAGTATTTTATTTATAATGAGTAATTTAGTTGCTATTGTAGGTCGCCCAAATGTGGGTAAATCTACGCTTTTTAATCGTTTAACCAAATCTCGTCGTGCAATTGTAAATGATGAGGCTGGTACAACTCGTGACCGCCAATATGGTCTTTGTGAATGGTGTGGTCGCGATTTTTCTGTTGTTGATACAGGTGGTTGGGTTGTAAATTCTGAAGATATTTTTGAGGAAGAAATCAACCGTCAAGTGGCTATTGCTATCGAAGAGGCAGATGTGATTATGTTTGTGGTTGATGTTATGAGTGGCATCACTGACCTCGATTTGCATGTAGCGCAAATCCTTCGTTCTGCTAAAAAGCCAGTTATTTTGGTAGCAAACAAAGTTGATACTTTTGATTTGCAATATCAAGCAGCTGAGTTCTATGGTCTTGGTCTTGGCGATCCATATATTATGTCGGCAATCAATGGTCTTGGTTCAGGAGAATTGCTTGACCGTTTGGTTGAATACCTTAAGCCAGACTCAAATGAGCAACTCGAAGAGTTACCTCGTTTTGCTGTGGTTGGTCGTCCAAATGCTGGTAAATCGTCAATTATCAATGCTTTTATTGGTGAGGACCGTCATATTGTGACTGACATTGCAGGCACAACACGCGACTCTATTTATGCGCGTTATAATAAATTTGGTCATGATTTCTATCTCGTAGATACTGCAGGTATTCGTAAGAAAGCGAAGGTAAACGAAGATATTGAGTACTATTCAGTAATTCGTGCTATTCGTGCAATTGAAAATTCAGACGTATGTATTTTGATGATTGATGCTACTCGTGGTATTGAGAGTCAAGACTTGAATATTTTCTCGTTGATACAAAAGAACCGTAAAGGCTTAGTGGTTTGTGTCAATAAATGGGACTTGATAGAGAGCAAAACTCCAAAAGATATTAAACGTTACGAAGATGCAATCCGTGAGAGATTAGCTCCGTTTACAGATTTCCCTATTATTTTCACATCAGCTCTTACTAAACAACGTATATATAAAGTTGTAGAAACAGCTATTGAAGTATATGAAAATAAGAAGCGTAAGATTTCGACAGCGAAATTAAATGAATTCTTCTTGCCTCTTATTGAAAATTATCCACCACCAGCATATAAAGGTAAATATATTAAAATTAAATACGTATCGCAATTGCCAGATACACAAGTGCCAACATTTGTATTCTTTGCGAATTTGCCACAATATATTAAGCAACCATATATGCGTTTCTTAGAAAATAAATTGCGTGAAACATGGGAATTCCATGGCACTCCAGTTTTATTATTCCCTCGTCAAAAATAATGTAGTATAACACTAAAAAAAAGGTTGACTCAATTGAGTCAACCTTTTTTTATTATTAGGTTTGGATTAGAATCTGTAGCGAACGCCAAGAGAGATACCATAGAAACCATGGTCGTTGAAACCTACATGTTCACCAAAGTGAACACCGATGTTAGGACGATAGTCGAGTGAAAGTTGGAGAGGGAACCAGAAGTCATAAGCGATACCAACTTGCCCAGCAACGCCTACATAAGCACCTTTCCAATCTACATCTTGGAAGAGTCCATAGAAACCACCAGCAGCACCAACACCAAGATACCAGTTCCAAGAACCTTTATATTCCCAAGGTACAGGAGCATTGAATGGGTCAACCCAGTTGTAGGTAACGATACCACCGATACCATTAACTTGAGGGATATCAACAGCTACATCAAGGAAGTTAGCTTCACCGAAACTGTGTTGATAAGAGAAACCAACATTGTAACCAAGGTTAGCACCAATAGCGCGAGGTTGTGCGTCAACATAGATAAATGCACAAACTACAAGAGCGATAGTTAAAAGTAATTTTTTCATAGATTATAAATTTTAAATAGTGAATGAAAATTCCGATTACAAAGGTAAATAAAAAATTTAATATATTACATCAAAATTGTCAATTTTTATATCATTTTCCATTATAATTATGTGGTATAGGCCTTTAGCTGGTAGAGTGTAATGGTTGTAAGTTGTTTTATCTATCATTTTACCATTACAATCGTATATGTATATTGTTGTGTTTTGTGGTAAATTTGTAATATAGACTGTGCCTTTTTGTGTAAAATATTCGATTTTTGTATTGTGATTACTTAAATCGGTTGATGTTGATTTAGGAAAACTAATTTCAAATCTATTGTTGTAGTTGCCTTGGGATAAATAGGTGGTGTAATTTGATTGTGTAAGATTTGTTGTAATATTAGTTTGTTTGTCGATGAGATATATGTCAGTAGAATTTTTATTTGCAGTAAACGTATATTCATCTTCAGTTGGAGCATATACTCCAAGAGATAGTGAGGTTGGATGATTTATTTTTTGTGAGTTATAAGCAAGTGGAATTTCATTTTCTATAGTATAAATTTGAGGAATATCGGCATAGCCAATCCATTTTTTCAAATCGTGGCCTATTTCATATTTGGCTGTACATTCGTTATTGTCTATTATGGTTGTATGGTCGCTTTTGTTTGTGCTATTAGTTATGGATATGGTGATTATGTCTGATTTATAGTTGCTTGACGATGTGAGATTGGTTGCTTGGATCGTTATTGTAGGGGCGAAGTTTTCGCTTAATTGTACGAAGAAACTACAAAATGGTTTTATTAGTTCTTTTTCAAGAGCTTCGGAGTATAGGCATTGGGTATAGGTTTTACCATCTGAGTTTGGAATAGTTACAAATTGTGTTAATGTGCCGTTTGATAAAGTTTCGTGGTAGGGCGAACCAATCAAGTTCCAACCATTAGCAGATAGTTGTTCGCCTGCGGTGTACCATTGATAATCTGTGCCTAAATTGAAGGTTATGTTTTTAGGGGCAGTAATGATTTGGTGTTCTTTTGATGTGAATTTTATGGTTACAATTTCGTCATTGCAAAAATGACCTACTATATAACCCTGATTGGCTTTGAGAATATAGTCTGAGTCTAAAATTTCGACCCAAGCATTTGTGTTGCTATTTCCTGCGTTGTTGGCCGCAAGTGTTTGATCGTAATAGCATATTACCCAATCGCCTTCGGTGGAGTTTTGAGCGTATGTGAGTTTGTCGTTATTACTATTTATTGCTTTAATATCAGTTATGTTGCAATCGAATGGGAGAGTGAAGAAATGATAGCGTCGGTTGTCTATTTCTTTTTCGAAAGTTATTCCGTTTGTGACAATAAGTTGTGCGTTGTTATTGATTTTTATTTCGCCGGTATTACCTTGAATATCAGATTTGACAATTAGTTTGTTTATAGTTTTATTTTCATCAATGCTTAGAATTTCTTGACTTTCTACTTTTTGGACAGTTCCCCATTGAGCAAAGAGGGTTATGTCGTTAGATATATTTTCTATCGTAGCTTCATCGTTGTATTTAGTTCCTAAACCATCAGTAGAGGTATTCCATTCTATAAAATCAAGATCATTAGAGAATGTGTTCTTTGGTAATTTTACGTTTTTACCTTGACTTTGTGATATTGAGTAATGAAGTGTTGTATCATTGTCGGAATTTGATTTGAAATGGATTGTATGGCGTATATCTTCTTTTATTTCAGATGAGTATATAGGTTGGTGGTGGATTGTTATGTTTCGTATAACGATACCATGGGTTTTTGCTGTTGATGAAGATGTGATTTTAATAGATGATGTTGTAGGTTTGTTAAATTCAAAATTATATGTTTTGTAGTCACCTGTTGTTGATTCATATAGTTTCTGGTTTCCTATTGTTACGTATAGTTTTTGGTCGATTATTGTGTCTTTTCGTGATTCTATTTCTATTTTTGTGATGTTGTTGATTGTTGGAATTTCGATGTAGTTGTTGGTTGAGAATAATGAGAGAACTGTATTGTAACGGCGTGTTTCGTTTACTTCCCAATTTGCAGGAATGGTTTTTTCTAACATTATTAGGCTGTCGGCGGTGGTGTTTGAATATACTGCGTATAAGTTGATGTCAGATGTTGGAGTATATGGGAATGAGATGATTTCGGGTGTGGTTGTAGTTCCCTCTATTGGAGAAGTAGCCCAACCATAAAATGTACAATGATTAATCG
>JAFYMM010000029.1 GCA_017550055.1 Paludibacteraceae bacterium | reverse complement strand
GTTGTGTTGGTTGAATCAGTCAGATTTTCGGACGAGAGTTGTTCGGTTGGCATTGTCAAAACCACTTCTCCACCATGGCGACCAGCTTCGGGACCGATATCGATGATGTAGTCGGCTGCGCGCATGATTTCTTCGTCGTGTTCGACAACGATGACAGTATTGCCAAGTTGTTGGAGTTGGCGGAGGACTTTGATTAGGCGTTGTGTGTCGCGAGGGTGGAGTCCGATACTTGGCTCGTCTAATATATAGAGAGAGCCGACGAGAGCAGATCCAAGCGAAGTAGCAAGATTGATGCGTTGACTTTCACCACCAGAGAGTGTATTGCTTTGGCGGTTGAGAGTAAGATATTCGAGTCCAACATTCATGAGAAATTCGAGTCGAGTAGTAATTTCGCGTATTAGGCGTTTTGCAACTTCGGCTTCGTGCTCAGGTAGTTGGAGTGATGTGATGAATGAGTATAACTCGTTGATAGGTAAATCAACCAATTGGCTGATAGATTTACCATTGATTTTGACGTAATTGGCTTCTTTGCGTAGGCGAGTGCCATGACAGTCGGGGCAGATGGTTTTGCCTCGATAGCGAGAGAGCATTACGCGATATTGAATTTTATATTGTTGAGATTCAATGTCTTTAAATAGGTCGTTTAGCCCCATGAAATATTGGTTGCCCGTCCATAATAGTTGTTTTTGAGCGTCGGAAAGTTGGAAGTATGGTTTATGGATAGGGAATTTGAATTTTTCGGCGTTGAGGATTAGGTCGCGTTTGCCTTGTCCCATGACAGCTCCACGCCAAGGCATTACTGCATCTTGGTAGATAGAGAGCGATTGGTCGGGGATGACGAGGTCGGGGTCGATGCCAAGAATTTTGCCGAAGCCTTCGCAAGTAGGGCATGCTCCGAGTGGGTTGTTGAACGAGAACATGCGTTCAGACGGGAGTTCGAATTTGATGCCGTCGGCTTCGAATGACTTAGAAAATTCGGTATAGAGCCATTCTTCTCCCTCTTTGTGAGCAATGGTGCAATGCTCTTTGCCTTCGAAAAATGCAGTTTCGACCGAGTCGTAGAGGCGGTTGCGGAGTTGGTTGGTTTGGTTGGCTGTGATGCGGTCGACAACGAGATAGAGTGAGGAATTAGGAGTTAGGCGAGAGGCGTTATTAGGGTCTTGTAGTAGGTCGGAGATGCGGATAAATTCGCCGTTGTGCATTAGTCGTGCAAAACCCTGCGAGTTGAAGGTCGAAAGTTGTGAGTTGAGAGTTGAAAGTTGAACGGCTTGTTTCTCTTTTTTTATTTCGAGGGGTACGAGGATGACGGCAGTAGTGCCTTCGGGGAGTGATGTGATGTGACTGATTACGTCATCCACGGTGTGGCGTTTCACCTCTTTGCCTGATTTAGGCGAAAAGGTGTGGCCTATGCGGGCGAAGAGAAGTTTGAGGTATTCGTAAATTTCGGTTGTTGTGCCGACTGTTGAACGAGGGTTATTATTGGTAACTTTTTGTTCGATGGCAATAGCAGGAGGTATGCCTTTTATCATGTCAACCTCGGGTTTGTTCATACGGCCGAGGAATTGGCGCACGTAGCTTGATAGAGATTCGACATAACGGCGTTGACCTTCGGCGTAGATAGTGTCGAAGGCGAGAGACGATTTGCCTGAGCCAGAAAGTCCGGTAACAACAATGAACTTATTTCGAGGAATTTCGAGATTTATGCCTTTTAGATTGTGGACTCTGGCGTTTTTGATGATAATATGTTCGTTTTTTTCTTTCATTTTTTGTGAACATAAATTATCGTTAATTATTCATTAGTAGTTTTTTACGATTAATTTATGGAAATTTACGTTCAAAAGATATTTAACGTCAGTTCGATATAAAATGCCGTATGGCATCTGTGTCATCCGTAGAGCGATTTTGACGTAGTCAAAGAGCGAATTATTAAATCCGGATGGCAAAAATCAATAAAATCTGTGTTATCTGTGGGAAATAAACAAAAGATAAACAAAATTTTCCGTGCATTCCGTGAGAGATAAAATTATATCGAACACACGTTATTTATTTTTCGATTTTGGTGATAGTGCCAAGTTCGGGGTTGAAAGTTATTTTAGTAGTTTTACTGTTTGTGAGTTTAGCGTCGAGGGATGTGGTATAGCCAAATTGAGCTATTGGTAGGGTTGTTGTTTTGTGTATGTCGTCGAAATCTACTGTAACAATAGCTTTGCCCGGTACGTTGTAGTAGAAGCCTTTAGGGGCTTTCTCTTTTTTAGGGTCGGTGAGAGGGGCGTTGTAGTATGTGCCTTTGATAGCGAGGTAGATAGGTTCGCCGATGACGTTGCTGGCTTCGGTTAAGCCTTCGGCAGTGCTGATGCGAGCAATGACATAGTCTTGGAGGTCGTCGTCGGGTGTGATGCGGTATTCTTTTGTAACTGTGTAAGTTGTGCTTTTGCCGATGAAGAAAGCGAGCAGTTCTGCTTCTTCTGCATCGAGACGGTTGAGCATTGTGTTGAGCGCATTGCCATCAGGAAGTTGGTCAAGGTCGGCAGATAGAAGAGCAGTTCGGCTTTCGCGGATGTGATAGATTTGGCGAGCCACCATTTCTGCCATTTTTGGTATAGAGGTAGCAACGAGAGCGTCTTCGTTGAGAACCGAGTAATCGAAAGAAGATGAGGCTTGAGGAGTGAGAAGTGAGGATTGGGTGGTCGATTCGGTCTTGTCTGACTCGTTCGATAAAATATTCACTCCTGCAATGATGTTGTCGTGGCTGTATGTTATGTTGTTTGCCACCCCGCGAGAGTCGATTGCAACTTGGAAAGTGCGATTAGGGTCGGCAATAGCATTGGATTTTATTTCGATGTTGTCGATTTGCCATGTTTCGTTGTTGATTGTAATTATCTCTTTTGTTGCGAAATAGCGTTCGGCATATTGGTAGAACGGTCCGGGTTTCTCAATAGTGCAACGGGCTGTGATGACTATGTTTAACTCTGTTTTAGGGAGTGAATATGTGATGCCGTTGAGATAGTCTTTGGATGCGTCGAATGGGGTTACGGATGTTTGAGCCGTTGATTGAATGCATAATACACAATGTATGATGCACAAAATGATTAGAGTTAGATTTTTCATATTTTGGGTGTTGTTTTTAGTTTGATATTTTGTTTAGACAAATATAATCTGCAAAGATAGTTATTTTAATTCATAATTCAAAATTTTTTCGATTAAATCTCAAAGACTATTTAAGTTTATAATTCATAATTTTTGTTAATTTACGTAAGCTCGATATAACTTTTATTTCTCGCGAAATGCACGGAATTTTTCTATAGAATTGATGTTGATTTGCAGAAATTAGTTAGAGTTTGATAGAACGAGAGGTTGAAGTTGTGTTTGGGTGGAATTATTAGAAGGTATGGTTATAGTATATTTATAGTATGTTTATCATATATTTATAGTATATTTATAGTATATTTATAGTATGTTGTAGTTAAGGTGGGGTATAGGGGAATTTTGTTATGCTAGTTAAAAGAAATACATTCATTGCTTTACATAACCCCCTCCGCCCATTGGGCTCGTCCCTCTAAGACAGGGGTACAATATCGCGCTACCACAGTTTTGAGCAATTATTTTTAGTTTAAAAGTGATTCTCTTATTGACTTTTCAACTAAATTGACGAAGACTTGAGGTATGGGGAATTTTGTTAGGATGTTTTTTGTTTTGTGATTATTTGTTTATGTAAAAAATAATTCTTACCTTTGCGATTGAATACCATGCCGATTGGGTTATATCGGGGTGGGTAGTATATTTTATTGAAAAAAGACGTTTATTGTAACGTTTTGTTCTGACGCTTTGAAATGTCGCAGTTTCTAAATGTATTCAGGGCTTAACAACGATAGATGTCCTACGGGTTTGTTATAAACTAACCTGCGAGGTGGCGTATATGTGTATGCGTCATCCGTTGGGGTGTAAAATAACATATCGGCGTGGGCTTCGCGTTGTTGTTCTAATACATTGGGCAATGCGACAGCCTCAAAGCGTGGAACGACAACAGTCGAGTTCCACGTTTTTTTTGTGCTTATTTGTAAGTAGTGGTATGCTTCGCTATTATGAATATTATAGAAAATAAAAATTGAAAAACAGATATTGCCTATGAAAAGATAACGCATTACTGATGTATACGCTATAATTTTATGTGTATGGAAAAAGCATTTTAAAGAAGTTCTATGCTTTTTCTGTGTCTGCATCTAATTTAATTTTACAGAACTGGGACGAATCCGAAAATCCTAAAATAGAGTAGGAGAAAAATTAAATTTATAATTTATGACGAAAAGAGAAAAAGCCGCTGCTATTTTTGAAAGATTGATGAATGGTATCAATGAATCAGTAAAATTTACAAAAGCTTATTATTTACAAGAGGTTGATAATCCTAATTCAAATCTTGTTTCTTTAATTTATGAAAAATTACATTCTTTAATGAGTGATCAAGAAGCTGTTACTATTGAACGTAAATATGATCTGTCGGCTACTTCATCAGAATTAGATGAGATTCTTTGTAAATATGAAGATTTAATATTTAATGATTAAATATGTAGGTGTGTTTTTGATATTAAGTTAATTATTATAAATTGTAAATTATAAAAAATTTTATTTATGAGAAAGATTTTATTTTTTGTTTTAATTTTATTTGTTTTTATTGGTTGTGAACAAACACCAAATTCAGGTGTAGAATCTCAAAAGCCTGAAGTTGAAGACTCAGAATCTGAAATAGACACAGGTATTGGTGTTGAAAATGGTCATGAATATGTTGATTTAGGATTGTCTGTAAAATGGGCAACTTGTAATGTTGGAGCTGAAACACCTGAAGATTATGGTGATTATTTTGCATGGGCTGAAACACAACCTAAAAGTAAATATAATTGGAAATCTTACAAATATCAGAAAGAAGCTTTGTCAATATCGGATTTTTTAACTAAATATACGGATGATGAAGATTGTTATCCTGGATTTGCAGACAATAAGAAGGTTCTTGATCGAGCTGATGATGCAGCCTATGTAAATTGGAAAGGAAAATGGAGAATGCCAACCCCAGAGGAATTTCAAGAACTTATTAATTTTTGTACATGGGAAAAAACTATTCAAAATAGGGTAGTTGGATATAAAGTAACATCAACAGTTGAGGGGTATACGGAACGAAATATCTTTTTGCCAGCTGCGGGAGAAATACATACAGATGTGGAAGGAAAAGAAACTGAACAGAGATATGTAACGACTCGTGGTTATTATTGGTCTAATAAAGTTAATGACTCCCATAATTTTTATGCTTATTATTTGATTTTTTATATTGATGATAAATCTATTCGTATTAGTGATAATAGTAGGTGTGCTGGATATTCTATTCGTCCTGTTTGTCCATAAAAAACAATTTAACACATAAATTAAATTTTTGTTAAATATTAAAAAAATTAAAAACTATGAAAAAGATATTTTTATTT
>JAFYMM010000191.1 GCA_017550055.1 Paludibacteraceae bacterium | reverse complement strand
GATTTCGTTGATGATTTCTTCAGAAGTCATGTTGTTAGCCTCAGCTTCGTAAGAGAGACCGATACGGTGGCGCAATACATCGTGGCACACAGCGCGAACGTCCTCAGGGATTACATATCCGCGACGTTTGATGAATGCGTATGCACGAGCCGCCAAGGCGAGATTGATAGAGGCACGAGGTGAACCTCCGAAAGAAATCATATTTTTCAATTCTTTCAATCCGTACTCCTCAGGGAAACGTGTAGCATACACTAAATCAACGATGTAGCGTTCGATTTTTTCGTCCATATAGACTTCGCGAACGACTTTGCGAGCTTCGATAATGTCCTCAACTTTGAGAATTGGTTTCACAGGATTGAAGCCACCTTTGAGGTGAGCAGAGACGATCTGACGCTCTTCGTCGCGTTGAGGGTATGTGATGACCACTTTGAGCATGAAACGGTCGACTTGCGCCTCAGGGAGTGGGTATGTACCCTCTTGTTCGATAGGGTTTTGAGTAGCAAGCACGAGGAATGGCTCAGGGAGACGGAATGTTTCTTCGCCGATAGTTACTTGATGCTCTTGCATTGCTTCGAGGAGGGCACTTTGCACTTTGGCTGGGGCACGGTTGATCTCATCCGCCAATACGAAATTAGCGAATACTGGACCTTTTTTTATGTCAAAATTTTCGTTCTTTTGACTATAAATCATTGTACCAACTACGTCGGCAGGCAAGAGGTCGGGAGTGAATTGGATACGACTATAGTCGGCATCGATGAGTTGAGCTAAGGTTTTAATTGCTAAGGTTTTTGCCAAACCAGGCACACCCTCGAGCAATACGTGTCCGTCAGACAACAGACCTATGAGCAAAGATTCGACAAGATGTTTTTGTCCGACAATAGTTTGATTCATACCCATAACGAGGGCATCGACAAACGCACTTTGACGCTCTATGCGTTCGTTTAATTCTCTAATATCAACGGTGTTAAAACTCATAATATATTTTTGTTTAATTTTTTGACATTATATTCAGTTTTCAGTGCAAAATTAACACTTTAGTGGCAAATATAAAGCATGCGGTACGTTAAAAAATGTTTGTTTTAGAATTATTTAACAAGATTTTAAAATTATTATTTTTTCACGTAAACATCATGCAAATATCGTGCATACTCGATAGTTTCGGGATTGGTTGTGTCAATCAACTCAGGGGCAAGTTTAGGAATACGGAGCTGAGTGCCTATCTTGATGGCATTTGGATTTTTGACTATATCGCGGTTTGCCTCATAGATATAGACCCAATAGTCCTTGTGTCCGTATTGCTTAAACGAAATCCAAGTGAGACGACTACCCTCGTTAAGTGTAACTGTATCAATAAATTCGGTATATTCACGCTTGCGATTGAATATATCAGAAAATTGTTCGGAATAGATAGGTGAGGTCTTGTCAATCACGATAGAATCTATCGGCAATTGAGACTCAAGTGCTTCTACGGTATCTATTTCTAAGTTTTCGTCAAGGAGTGAATCCTCTGGCTCAGTGAGAACAATCTCTGATTCAGGCTCGACCTCCGCAATAAGCGAAGCGTCTGTATCTGTGGCGATTGGTTGCGAGAAGAAATCGAGATTTTGATATACCAACAAGCCAATTACACCCAAAAACAGAATAACAGCCACCCAAACCCAGCCTTTTGAGCGTTTATTTTCGGACTTATTATCCTCTTGATTTATAGCATTTACAATGTCTTTACCCAAAACTGAAGTTGAATCTTGAGACTTAGGAGACGGCTCGACAATTGGAGTTTCGACAATAGGAGTTTGAGGGAGTTCTTGTTTTGGCTCTTCTTGCTTAGGGGCTTCTTGTTTTGATTCCTCTTGCTTCAATTCTTCACTCTTAGGGTCTTCTTGGATTTCAACAACAACTTCTTCGGAATCAACCTCTTGTTCTTCTTTATTAACTTCTGGCTCAACTATGATTTCTTCAGGTTTCGCCTCAACGATAGTTTCTTCTTCGACTAAATCTTGACTTACAATACCAAAACCCTGTATATCAGCAAGAATATCTTTAAGTTCAAGAGCCTGTTCTGTTAGTTTTTGCAATGGGTCGTCTTGCGACTGTGGAACTTCGGTAGATTCTGAAACATTGAGAGGCTCAATAGATGGTTGCTCTACGACAACTTCAGAAGAATTGCCATCGTTTGCATCTAATTCCATAGTCTCGAGATGCGCTAAAGGCTCATTGACCTTGTCTTTTAACGCCACATCGGGAGTGAAAGAAAGCTTGTAATGCCCTGCAATTTCGATTTCTTCGCCAGTGTTGACATTCACACTTTTGCGAGATTCGACCGCAATCAGCTTAAACGTACCAAGCCCACTTATCTTCAAGACCTTATCTCGCAAAAGAGCCTCCTCGAACACAGACTGAAAAGCCTCGACAAAAGCTACTTCGTCGGCCTTAGAGAGACCAAGTTGCTTACGAAACGCAGATAATATATTTGAATTTGTAATTTTCGTCATAATATCCTCCTCTATTTCACTTCTTTACATTTATTTTTCAACGACAATGAAGGCTTGAAATTCAAGACCAATTTTGGAGGCACAAGCATACGTTTTTTTGATGAAGGGTTGACAATAATACGTTGCTCTTTTTGCTTAACTTCAAATGTACCCATAGACAAGAAAGGCAACTCATCGGCATCAGCCAATTGTTGCACTAATGTATCAATATACCCTTTCAGCAATTCGGCAGAACGCTTTTGCGAAACGCCTAAACGTCGAGCCAACTCTGTTTGAAATTCTTTATTATTCATAATACTTCTCCATAAAGGTCATACATATCGGAGTCGGTAATTTTGACTTGATAGAAATTACCTATCTCCAAATTCTTATTTTTAACAATCAACACCTCACCATCTACATCAGGCGAATCGAACTCGGTGCGCCCCACATAAAAATCATCCTCTTCTCTGTCAATTATTACCTTGAGGGTTTGCCCTACTTTCTGTGCATTTATCTCCTCAGAGATTTGCGCTTGAAGTTCCATCAGCCTATCAACTCGCTCTTGCTTAACTTCATAAGGCACATCGTCTTGATAATTCAAATTAGAATAGGTTCCCTCTTCATCGGAATAAGCAAAAGCACCCATGCGCTCAAATCGCATATCTTGAACAAATTGCATCAACTCCTCGAAATCGGCTTCTGTTTCACCGGGGTGGCCCACAAGAAGCGTTGTACGCAAATGTATTCCTGGCACTTCTTCCCTTAGGCGACGAACAAAAGCATAAGTTTCATCTTTTGTAACATTTCGACGCATAAGAGTCAAAATATTATTTGAAATATGCTGTAATGCCACGTCCATATAAGCACAAACATTTGAATTATTGCGCATTACCTCAAGAAGCTCGTATGGAAATTGATTTGGATACGCATAATGAAGACGCAACCACTCTACACCAGGGATATTAGCAAGAGTTTGAACTAACTCGGCAAGCTTATTAGTCTTATATAAATCATAGCCATAGAAAGTTAGGTCTTGAGCTATGAGTTGAAACTCTTTTACGCCCTTTGCAACTAACGCTTTTACCTCATCAACAATGGATTCAATAGCACGAGATTTATATTTACCCGTAATAATAGGGATTGCGCAATATGAGCATGTACGATTACAACCTTCGGCTATTTTAATATAAGCATAATGAGAAGGAGTAGTTATAACGCGTTGATTTTCTGTAGAGAGATTGTCTTGGAGAAGGTCATTTGCTAAATTAACCCAGTCGAATTTACCATAAAAAGCATCTACTTCTGGTATTTCAACTTTCAACTCCTCGCGATAACGCTCAGAAAGACAACCCATAACAATAAGTTTGCCTATTTTACGACGCTTTTTTGCTTGCGCCATTGAAAGTATCATCTCAATAGATTCCTCTTTTGCATCGCCAATAAAGCCACATGTGTTGATAACGACATATTGGCCTTTGACATCAGAAGAATCATGAAATACATCAAAACCGCGAGAGGCAAACTGAGCCATTACTTGCTCTGAATCAACAAGATTCTTAGAACAACCAAGCGAAATTATATCTACCCTGTTCTTAATCATACGCCTATATTACTCACCAAATAAAGTTTCGACAAATGCTTGTTTATCAAATACCTGAAGATGCTCCATGCCTTCACCAAGCCCAATATAACGCACTGGGATTTTGAATTGGTCAGAAATACCAATCACGACACCACCCTTGGCTGTACCATCGAGTTTTGTGATAGCGAGCGAAGTAACCTGAGTTGCTTTGGTGAATTGTTTAGCTTGTTCGAAGGCATTTTGACCTGTAGAACCATCGAGCACAAGCATTACGTCGTGCGGTGCATTAGGAATAACCTTTTGCATTACGTTTTTGATTTTGGTCAACTCATTCATCAAACCGACTTTATTGTGGAGACGACCAGCTGTGTCGATAATCACAACATCGGCACCATTGGCTTTTGCAGAAGCAAGAGTGTCATAAGCCACAGAAGCAGGGTCGGAACCCATTTGTTGTTTGACTACAGGTACACCTACGCGCTCGCCCCAAATGACGAGTTGCTCGACTGCAGCTGCACGGAATGTATCCGCTGCACCGAGATAAACTTTTTTACCTGCTTTTTTGAATTGATGTGCAAGTTTGCCTATAGTGGTTGTTTTGCCTACACCATTAACACCTACTACCATGATGACGTATGGAGTTTCTGGCAATTCTGATTCAAAAGAGATTTGATCGTCGGAATTGTTTTCTGCAAGGAGTTGGCAAATTTCATCTTTAAGCACAAAATTCAACTCATCGGTACCAACATATTTATCACGAGCCACGCGTTCTTGTATGCGTTCGATGATACGCACAGTGGTCTCTACGCCAACATCTGATGTCACGAGCACCTCTTCGAGATTGTCAAGCACATCGTCATCCACTTTATCTTTACCAACAACAGCGCGTTTAATTTTTTCAAACACACTTTGTTTTGTTTTTTGAAGTCCATTGTCTAATGTCTCCTTTTTTTCACGAGAAAAGAAACTGAAAAAGCCCATAGTATAGTTGAAAGTTGAGAGTTGAGAGTTGAGATTTTTTTTACTTTATCCAAAACCTAATAAATTATTTTTCGCCAAAGATAAAATCTTAACACTCAATTCAGATTATACAAAATATTTAGCAAGCAAAGTTACAAAAAATTATTGGTATTACATAATTTTAAGGGAGGTATTTTTGCATTTAGTGAAATTTGGGGTTGCGATGGTTTTGAATTGAAAATACACACTGTGAGTGTGTGTTGTTTTTTGACTGTTTTCTTGCTTGCAGTTTGCTTGCACCTTGCTTGAGGGTAAGGTGAAATTTAAGGGTTCGATACACACTGTGAGTGGGTATTGCAACACAAAAAAGGGAGCATAATAAAAAAAAGCGAGGTATGTGAATTTACACATACCTCAACAATTATATATTTTTTCGCTAATTATTTTGCGAAATAGTCTTTAACTTTTTCGTTAAGAACGATTTCTTCAGCGAAGATGTACGCACCAGTTTTTGGTGATTTCACCATTTTGATAACTTTAGAGAATCCACGACCCTCACCTTTTTGCATAGATGCAACCGCTTTCTTTGCCATAGTATTCTAAGAATTATTTAATTTCTTTATGTACTGTTACTCTTCTCAAAATTGGGTTGTATTTTTTCAACTCCAAACGTTGAGTGGTATTTTTACGGTTTTTCGTTGTGATATAACGAGAAGTACCTGGCATACCACTATCTTTGTGCTCTGTGCACTCCAAGATTACTTGGACTCTTGCTTCTTTATTCTTTTTTGCCATAGTTAATTCCTCCTGAAGGTTAAGCTAAAATTTTAATATCCTTCCAATTACAATAGCCTTTTTCAACTGCTTTAGTAAGAGCAGCGTCCAAGCCAAGTTTATTAATAGTACGAAGACCAGCTGCAGAAATAGTAAGGCTGATCCAGCAACCTTGTTCTACATAATAGAACTTTTTGTGGAACAAGTTTACATCAAAAGTACGTTTTGTGCGACGTTTTGAGTGAGAAACGTTGTTTCCAATCATTGCTTTTTTTCCGGTAATCTGACAAATTTTTGACATTTTACTTTATATTTTATTGTTTTACATTATTCCTCAAAATGAGAGTGCAAAGGTACGACTTTTTTCGCAACCTTGCAAATTTTTCTCAAACTATTTTCAAATTATTTATCTAAATCACCTAAACCGCGTTCTTTTAGGACGTTATATGGACTTAACGTATCGATTTAGAGCCATAATTTTACTATCAACTCAACGTTTTGAGGATAAAATATTATTTTTACTTTGCATAATTTAGAAGATTTAGCATCTTTTCTCTCCAAAATCATGCAAAAGCAATCATAAGCTATTTGTCTTCTGTATAATATTTGGCACTTTGTTGATGATAATAATGCGTATTACCATAGCCATATTTTCCATAACCATATTTGCCGTAACCGTACTTGCCATAACCATATTTTCCATTTTTAGAAACTTGCAAGTCGTTGAGGACAATATATGGATTGTTGACATTATCTTGTTGAACTTGTTCAATGAAGTTCTTAAAGAATAATTTATCTGATTTAAATACACGAGTAATCAAGAGATTTACATCGGTAACACCTGTCAATGCGTAGGCATCGGAAACAAGACCAAGAGGCGATGTGTCGATGATGCGATAATCATAGCGTTGTTTCAACTCTTCCAACAATTTCATCATCTCTTCTGAGCCTACCAATTCAGCTGGATTTGGTGGCACAATACCTGCAGGCAAGAAGTGGAAGCCTAATTCTTTATCGTCTTTAATAAGAACCTCATCGAGAGTTGCTTCTCCAATCAATACATGCACAAGACCTTTCGCATTTTTATATCCTAACTTCTGACTGAGTTTAGGATTGCGAATATCCATATCGACCAAGACTACTTTATCTGACACAAGAGAGTAAACGCCCGACAAGTTGATTGCGAAATGCGTCTTACCGTCGCCCGATTCGGCAGAAGTAATCAACACCGAAATATCTGTTTTGCGCTTAGAAATGAACTCAACACGAGAACGAATAAGACGAAAACCTTCTGTAAATAACGATTTTGGTTTCTCGACAGTCTGCACTTTTGCCCCCGACTCATCAACGTGACGGATAGTACCTAAGACTGGAATATTAGTGAGTTTCACCACATCACGCTCATCACGTATTGTTGTATTCAACAGTTCTTTCAAAATGATATATGCAGCAGGAATCAAAAGCCCAATCACCACAAAGAAGAGATATATCTTCATCTTATCACCTCCATTCACTGGAGAGTGACGAACACGTGCCTTCTGCAAAATTTTATTATCTGGAACGTTAGATGCTTTACGAATCTGCGCTTCTGATTGTTTTTGAAGAAGGAAAGTATAGTAGTTGTCATTAATCTTGTATGCACGCTCAAAATTTATCATCATCAACTCTTTTTCTGGGAGGTCTTGCAAATCACTCATAACCGCCATATACTCCTTCTCAAACGCATCACGTTCCATGCGATGAATCTTGCGCACATTTTCAAGCACTTCAAGCATTGTTGAGCGCACCTCGTCCATACGTTTTGAATAACGCTCATATTGCGGATTCTTCTCACCTAAATCACCGCGTTTTTGTTGCAATTCATTAAATTTGCTTACCAAATCGAGCAAAACAGGGTCAGAAACGCCTATCGACGATGGAGCCACAAGACGTTCAACACTAACACTCTCTTTTAGATATTCGGCCAATTCATCAAAATACGCCTCTTTGAGTGTCAATTCTGAACGCTGAGCATCAAGAGCCGACAATTTCGACAATACAGATGATGCATAGGCATTTATATCAACCATATTATTCTGACGGCGATACTGACGCAAGCGATTTTCTGAGGTCTGCAACGAATCGAAAATATAAGCTAATTGCTCATTGATAAAATTAATTGTGCGAGTCGCCTCTTCATTTTTCTCTTCAAGGTTGGCTTCGAGAAACTCCTCACAAAGCGCATTGATAAAATCACGGTCACGCGCAACTACATTACCCGTAAGTGACACGCTGATAACCGACGACATCTCGCCAATATAGCTCAGTTGCAAACGTGAAGCAAATTCCTCTTCAAGAGAATAGAAATCGCGAAAACGAAACAAAAATTCAATATTCTCAGTAGGGAGATAGAGCTTATCTATAGTGGCAAACATCAAAAAGTTCTCAAACGGAACGCCATATTGCCCTTTTATTTTGAAATCAGGAAACAACTCCTTACTAAATTCGTCTTCAAATACTATTTCAAAATTATTATTATCGATTGGTATAAATCTAAATTCACGACCATATAGTTGCGCATCTGCATACTGAAGGTTGATAGCAATAGGCTCACGACCATAAAGACTATGAGTGCGAAAATGACCTCGTGTATAGAAATCAACTCCAAAAGACAAATTCTGCACTGTGCGATTAATCAAATCATACGAACCTAAAATAAGCAACTGATTATTAGTATTCATATAATCCATGCCTGCACCAAACCCCTGCATAAAGCCATAAGCATTATCCGCACTACTCGACTCTATCAAAACCTTAGCCTCTGTATAATATTGAGGCATCCAACTACGATTTTTAAGATATGCCAAACCAAATGCTATAACAAGAGCTATAACAAACAAATACCAATAGCGCAAAAACTTAAACACCCATTCTAAAATATTGAAATTAGATTCGCTATTTTCAATAATAGGCGTTTCGTTACTATAATAGTACTTTGAATTTTTATCTGAATAATAGTCCATATCTTAAAATAAGTTAAGGATGCTTATTTCCTTAATTAAATGCATTCCACACCGACACGAGCATACTCAACGACGACGATATCACACTCAAAAAGCCCGAATATGAATCTATCGCCCAAAAACGACGCTTCGAAAAATCAAAATATATTACATCATTTGGATATACATAATAATACTCCGAATCTATAACCGATCGTGGTCGTATATCAAACTCTATAATTTTCGTACCTTCAACCGAACGTCTAAGTATCTTTACATGAGCTAAATCTGCCGAAGGACTTACTCCTCCCGATAGTGCCAACGCCTGATAAATATTCAAACGGTCTTTATAAATAGGGAAATATCCTCTACCTGCATCTCCAATAACACAAAATGTTCCCGTCGACAAAGCCAACTTAACCGTCACATCATCAGCAAACCCACGAAGCTCGCTCTCTATTTTTTGTTCTGCTTGTTGCAATGTCAATCCCGCTACTTCTACCCTACTCAAAAATGGTATGTCAATAGTTCCATCTTCATAAATACGATAAGTAAAAGAGCTATTCGCCACCGACGACACCGACCCTGACTGAAACAATAGTGCGGTCTCCATATTCAACGAAACGATTCGCAATTCTAACTCATCGTTCTTCTGAAGGCGATACAACTCATACTCTCCTTTTTCATATTCTGGCAATCCACTACGTTCTTGCAACAAACCCACACGACGTATAGGATAACACGATGCCAACAACATTACCGCCACCATATATATTATATATCTATATATTTGCCCCATAATGTTACTGCTTTGAAGATTTAATGACTGTATTAACTATAGAATATATAAACAATCCAAACGACACAGTGGCAAATGTCATCGACAATACGCTCGTAAAATGATTTGCTCCCCAATGCTTAGCGCTATCAAATGGTATATATATCACATCATTTGGTTGCACGTAGTAATATTCTGAATCTATTATCGATTTTGAGCGCAAATCAAACACCTTCACTTTCGTGCCTTCTGCTGTTTGACGTATAAGATGCACCTCTTTTCGATTGGCATACAACGACAAATCGCCACTCATAGCCAACGCTTCAAATATAGTCAATTGCTCACGAGGTATATTATAACGACCTGACCCCGACTCTCCTATAATAGAAAAACTTCGATTTGCCAAACGAATATCAACCGAATATCCCTGCAACATCCCCTCCAATTTCTCTTCCAACAACAATTTCACCTCTCTCAATGTTTTATTGACAACTTCTATTTGTCCTACATAAGGATAATCTATACAATCATTCTCATCTACCAAATAAAGATATAAACGTGCAGTAGAATTATCTGGAGTCAAATTATACATATTATTAAGCGAGACATTTCCATTAAACATCTCTGCCATCTCCTTATCTATTGCATTTACACGTATATATACGTAGTCGCCTCGTTGCAATTTATAGTCATCAAACGAGACCGAATCGTTGTAATTAGGAATACCATACCCCTCTTGCAAATAATTGATTTTCTTCGACATAACACACGAAGAAAACAACATCACAAGCACACTCAACATGTATAGGTATTTTATTTTTCTCATAGTATCCCACTATATCTCATACGAACTGCAAAGTTACAAAAAATATTCAATATAACATCCATTCTGCATAAAATTCCTTATTTTACCTGCAAAACAGAGTCATATCTCCCACTCCCCACATACAAAAACCCACATAAAAAATGCTTATTTTTAGTGAATGTCTAAAAATAAGCAATTTCAATTTTTGTGGGCGTTGACGGATTCGAACCGCCGACCCTCTGCTTGTAAGGCAGATGCTCTGAACCAGCTGAGCTAAACGCCCCTTTTTTCAATATGCAATTTTCATTGCAAAATCGAGGGATATGTATTTTTTTGTGGGCGTTGACGGATTCGAACCGCCGACCCTCTGCTTGTAAGGCAGATGCTCTGAACCAGCTGAGCTAAACGCCCCTTTTTTCAATATGCAATTTTCATCGCAAAATTGAGGGATATGTATTTCTTTTGTGGGCGTTGACGGATTCGAACCGCCGACCCTCTGCTTGTAAGGCAGATGCTCTGAACCAGCTGAGCTAAACGCCCTTTTCCTTTTCCAGAAAAGCGATGCAAAGTTACAACTTTTTTTTGAATTGACAAAATTTTTATAGCAAAAAAAGGTTACAAAATTTCAGCCACCGTAAAATTACTACCTCCAACAAAGATTAAATCGCCTTCTCTATAGTCCAATTTCGCTTGCTCAAGAGCCTGTTTTATAGTAGGATACACATCTCCCTTCAACCCACACTCTCCTCCTTGTTTCTGAAGGTCAATTTCGTTAAGCGCACGTGGAATTTGTGCCTTCGTAAAGTAATAAATTGCGTTTTTAGGCAATAATTCAAGCACTTTATCTATCTTTTTATCGCTTACCATACCTATAATTATTCGCAAATTGACAAATTTTTCGTGCAAAAGTTGATTTACTACGAATTTTATTCCTGCCTCATTATGCCCCGTGTCGCAAATGATTCGTGGATTTTCCGATATTAGTTGCCAACGACCCATAATGCCTGTCAAACGACAAACTTGTGCAAATCCTTCCACAACGGCCTCGTCCGATATATTAAATTTGCCTCTATTGCGCAATTCTCTAATTGCCGTGAGCACTGTCCTACGATTTTTATCTTGATAATAACCTTTCATCTCGCATTCGGGCAATTCTGCATCTGCCATTTCATCTGACGCAAAATACAACGATGCACCAACCTCTTCTGCTTTGTCAATAAACACTTGTGCCACTTCTGGTTGTCGCTCTCCTATCACGGCTGGACACCCCGATTTTATAATCCCTGCCTTCTCGCGTGCTATTTCTGGCAAAGTTGCTCCGAGCAGGTCGGTATGGTCTATACTTATATTTGTAATAATACTAATTTCTGGATTTATGATATTAGTACAATCCAAACGTCCCCCAAGACCTACTTCAATAACTGCCACATCTACCTCTTGCTGAGCAAAATAGCGAAACGCCATTGCTGTTGTAATTTCAAAAAACGAAGGCTGAAGTTCTGCTATAATCGGTTGTGCCAATTCCACAAATTCACAAACTGCCTCTTCTGCAATCATTTCGCCATTTATACGTATTCGTTCACGAAAATCCTT
>JAFYMM010000190.1 GCA_017550055.1 Paludibacteraceae bacterium | reverse complement strand
GCAATATGAAGCCCTGCTGATAATGAGCTATATACGCTTAGCATTTCGTAATTGAGATAGGTGAAACGTGCGGTAGGCAGGATTGTGAATTTGTTTGAAAAGTTTACAGTGTCATTACGACCACGAGGTTCGTGCCAACTAAGTATGTAGTCGATGTTACAACCTGCACTAAACCAGTTGTTTATTCGATATTGATATTCAACAAATATATGTCCCGTTTGGTAGATTGTTGCGGTTGCGCCAACGCCAGCAATCAGAGACCTGTTTTCTGTGAATAGCAGTTCGTGGGTGTTTTCTGCATACCCCAGACGGATTTCGTGAGGGTTTTCTTTGCGGTGTTCGGGAGTTTCGGCAAGGAGTGTTGCGAATGAGCAAAGAATGATTGCCGTTAGTGTGATTAGTTTTTTCATGATGTAGTTAGATTTAGAGGGGTTAGTATTTTTGTCTGTTTTTGGTCGGTCTTGCGTGCTTTTTGACGTTCCGATAGCAAAGTTACAGCTTTATTTTTGAGCCTCCAAATTTCGCATATATAATTCGTACATTTTTTGAGAAAAATTTTTTAGGCAAAAAAATTATAGATATTTATAAAAATAGGGTATTGATTATCAATTGATATAACATAAATCTAACATAAAAAATTATAGGTTTTTGGAGATGGTCGATTTTGGGTCAATCTATAATTTTAGTCAAAAGGCGGAAAAATGAGGGGTAATTGTTCCCAAGTTTTGGCGTGGATTGTATGGGTTGAGTCGTGGGAGTTGGAAACCGAGAGTCCGATGAGTCGGATAGGATGATTGCGGTATTCGACTTTTTTGAGTAGCTCTTTGGCAAGGGGGAGTATGGCTTTGAGAGAGGTGAGCGGAGAGTCGGTGGTGTGGCTACGCGACACTTGAGTGAAATCGTGGAATTTGATTTTGAGAGTGAGGGTGTTGCCTACGAATTGTTGGCGAGAGAGGCGATCGACAAGGTCGGTGACCACATGGTAGAGCTCGATGATGACCGATGAGGTGCGACATACATCGCGTTCGAGGGTATGCTCGCAACCTACTGATTTGCGGATGTATACGGCCTCGACTGGGCGGAGGTCTATGCCTCGTGCAAAGTCGTAGTAGGTCTTGCCCATCTTGCCGAATTGGCGAGTGAGCATTTCGAGAGAGCATTGGCGGAGGTGCTTGCCTGTGTGGATGCCGAGTTGGCGAAATTTGCGAGCCGAGACCGCTCCGACTCCCCAAAACTGTTCGATGTCAAGCGTTTCGATAAACTCCAACGCCTTGTCGGGGTGGATGGTGCAGAGTCCGTCGGGTTTGCGATAGTCGGATGCCACCTTGGCGAGGAACTTGTTGTAGGACACGCCAGCCGAGGCAACGAGATTGAGCTCGGAGCGGATGCGTTGTTTGATTTCGCGGGCAATGTCAACGGCGAGTTCGATGCCTGGCTTGTTGTGGGTAACGTCGAGGAAAGCCTCGTCGAGCGAGATAGGCTCTACGAGGTCGGTGTAGGAGTGGAATATCTCGTGGATTTGGGCAGAAACCTCTTTATAGACCTCCATTCTGCCAGGCACAAAGATGAGGTCGGGGCAGAGGCGTTTGGCTTTGACCGACGACATAGCCGAACGCACACCAAAGCGACGAGCCTCGTAGCTGGCAGCCGACACCACACCACGCACATCGCCATGCCCCACAGCAATTGGCTTGCCATGAAGGTCGGGATTGTCTCTCTGCTCTACCGAAGCATAAAAGGCATCCATGTCGATGTGTATGATTTTGCGGTGCATTTGTTTTGCAAAGGTACTAAAAATAGTTATTACTTTTGAAAAAGTAATCAAAACTTTTTTGTTTTTCTGTTCCTTTTGAGACCAAAAGTTGTTTGTTACTTTTGTCATTGCGCAAAAGTAACCAAAACTTTTTTGTTTTTTTGTTACTTTTGTGACCAAAAGTAACCAAAAGTCTTGTGCTGTGCTTAAAAACGCTAAAGGATAGGAATAAATCCTACTCAGATTTAAACTCGGGCAAACGGACTACTCTTCAAAGTTTCAGTGCTTGCCCATAGATTTTATACTTCGATATTGACTTGTGTAACCTCGCCAAAAATCTTCGTTTACGGATTTATTCCTATTTTTATTCACGCTTTTTAAGGCAAGGCACAGAAGCCATTCGGATTTCACGTGCGTTTTTAATGGAAGG
>JAFYMM010000028.1 GCA_017550055.1 Paludibacteraceae bacterium | reverse complement strand
TTGATTTATTTTTCCTTGCGGAGAGAGAGGGATTCGAACCCCCGGTACCTCTCAGTACGGCGGTTTTCAAGACCGCTGCAATCGACCACTCTGCCATCTCTCCTTCAAAAGCGATGCAAAGTTACGATATTTTTCTTATTCTACCAAATATTTTTGCAATTATTTTTATAATTTTTTTAATATTTATTTTAAGTTATTGATTTATAGTGTGGTTTTGTTGGGGCGTTGTTTGAAATGTTTGATAAAAACGTATGTTAAAGCTTATAATTAAATAGGAAAATGGGTGTTTTGTGTACTTTATGGAGGGTAGAAAAGCAAATAATTTCTTGTTTTTATGGAAAAGTATAAAAAAAAACGGCTCTTTTTGGGAGCCGTTTTCTATAAAGTTACATAAATTATTTGTTGAATTTTGTCGCTCTTGCTACAACTTTTGCAGGAGCAGCAGCTACATTTTCCAATTCAAATGCACCGCTGAACACAAATTCTTTTTCTGACACTTCGCCAGTTACACCGCTTGTAAGTTCAATTTTAGCAGTCAATGTACCTTTTGTGTTGTCGCCTTCAATTTTAACTTCGCCATCAGTACAGAATACAACGTCGGTAGCTTGGTTGCCTTCTATTATATATCCATATGTTCCTGCGAATTGTGTTTGGCTTATAGCTGCACCTCCAAGTAGGCCTTCTCCGAAAGTTTCAGTCCAATCAACTAACTCAACAAATTCGTATGTTTTTGCAACAGGAGCACCATCTTCTTGTGGTTCTGCGCAGAACATGATGATAACATCTTCTCCTTCATCTGTTTTTTGTTCGCTTAAATCTTTTGTTACAAGTTCAAATACATACAAAGCAGTACCATCGCCTAAGTCTGTGTAATAAGCTTGTTGTTTTACATAATTTGATTCTGGTTGTTTGCCTGGTTTGTCTTTGCCTGGGTCTTCACCACCTTCACAAGCAACGAAAGTTAAGCTCATAGCAACAAGAGCAAAAAGAGAGAATAATAATTTTTTCATGATTTTAAGGTGACTGTTATATACCATTGTCCCGTCGGTTTTGAATTAAAAATTTATTTATAAAGAATTTATTTTTCAAGATTAGCAGCAATACAATCTTCTGCTGTTTTGTGTGATTTTGCAACAGAACGTGATACTTTTACTTTGAGTTGTTTTTCTAAATACTCTTTTTTAGCGTCAGCTTCGTTCGCCGAACACCATTCGTAAGTTGAAACTTCGTTTTTGTCACCAGAAATTTCTACTGTGTAAGTGAATTTGTAGCATTTGCGAGCATCTTTGTCGCAAGAAGTTAATCCTAAGCCCACGAGAGCTACCAAGGCAATAGATAAAATTATTTTTTTCATTGTTTTTGATAATTGGTTATAAGGTTTATAATATTTTATACGTTTACTATTGGAAGAAATGCGTCTTTTATGTGATTTAATTCATATTCGCCATTATTGTCTAAAATTAGCGTTATAACATCAAATCTTGTTTCGCAATTCAGTTCTTTTATTAGTATATAATTGTGAGCGGCTTTGGTGAGATTGCGCATTTTCTTTTCTCCAACAGCATCTTCGGCATTTGCGAAATCTTCGTTTTTGCGTGCTTTGACCTCTACGATGACAAGAGTTTCACCATCTTTTGCTATGATATCAATCTCTCTGTGTCCACTGCGCCAATTGGTTTCCAAAATCAAATACCCTTGTTGTTCAAGGTAGGTGCGAGCCATAAATTCGCAGTGTTTGCCAAAGTCGTTCCGTTTGTCGTTCATTGTTACATTGTTAATTGTATTTTGCAACAAGCTTGACCCTCTTGGTTGCGCAATTCAAAGCGTTTTTGGTTGTCTATATCGGTGCGATATACCTCAATATTTTGGTCATATAGGGCTTCGCGCAAATAATTTATGTCAACACGCTTGATTGATGTGTTCATTATGTCATCTAGCGACAAAGTGTCGATTGCCCATTGCAGATATTTCATCGAATTTACATGCTGATTCATATCTATGTCGCTTACAACCACCTTATGTATATATATAGGTTCGTCTCCGCTTTTGCAGTCTACGCGTTCGGGCTTAGTCATTGTTAATAACTCGTTGTGTGTGGTCAATACATGGTTTGCTAATTCTGTCTTTTTCAGCAAATCAACCATTTTGCGAGTTTGAAAATCAATCATTGACCATAGGGTAGAAGCCTGACCGATAACCTCTTTTTTGCTATTATAAATCAAAAAATTACGAGTAGAGAATATAGACGTGCAATCTTCCACCCAAGTTTCTATGCTGATGGTCTCATATTCGCGTGGATATTCTTTCATTTCTATTGCGATGCGACTTGTCACCCAAGCCAATCCATGTGCATGCATATATTCCATTCCAAAACCACGAGCCTTTGCTGCCAAACCTGCTGCATCGAGTATAAATGCCCCTATGCTTTGCAATGATATGCGTTTTGAAGCATCTGTTTCGCGTGGATATACGTAGAAATCAAAGGTATTTGTCATAATTATTTCAAAGCGAGATAGTAGATTTCAGATTTAACATTTGTGGCTATATTGTGTTCAATCTCTTTGTCGAAAATGCCATAAATAGTTGAGCCTGAACCCGACATTGCTGCATATATAGCGCCTTTGGCGTAAAGCATATCTTTAATTTCGGCTAATTCGGGGTGAGCAACAAAGACAGTCTTTTCAAAATCATTGAACACGCAATCTCTCCATTCTGCTATTGGGCGTTTCACGGCCTCTTCAAGAGGTACATCCCAGCGTTGTGGTTTGCATCCGCCGTATGCTTCTGCTGTCGAAACATGCACTTCTGGTTTTATCAGTACAATGTAATAACCTGCCAAATTTACTGTCGTAGGCTCAAATATATTGCCTATGCCTTTGCCCAAAATTTGTTTGTTTTCGATAAAAAAGGCGCAATCAGCTCCTAATTTCGCTGCTCTTTTCTCTAATTCTTGTGCCGATAGTCCTAATTTGAATTCTTCGTTCAGCATTTTCAGCATAAAAGCAGCATCTGCCGAGCCTCCTCCCAAGCCTGCTCCCATCGGAATGGCTTTGTGGAGATGTATGTTGATTGCGGGTAGGTCAAATTCTTCTTTCAACAATCTGTATGCTTTCATTATCAGGTTGTTGTCCGATTCGCCTTCAATGTCCAAACCGCTACATGTGAATTTTGTTTCTTCTCCTCTTACAAATTCCAGCGTATCACATAGCTCTACAGGATAAAATATAGTCTCCAAGTTATGATAACCATCAGGTCGTTTCTCTGTTATATTGAGTCCTATATTTATTTTTGCATTAGGGAAAGTAATCATATAGCACAACTTTTTTTTCAGAATACAAAGATACAAAATTATTTCGATATATCACTTATTTTTTTCAACAAAAAAAAACAAAAAGTCTCGCGAATCACATCGCAAGACTTTTTTAAATTATTACCTAAAACCTAAATTGTTT
Source organism: Paludibacteraceae bacterium (assembly GCA_017550055.1). Lineage (GTDB taxonomy): Bacteria > Bacteroidota > Bacteroidia > Bacteroidales > Paludibacteraceae > Aphodosoma. The sequence continues at coordinate 3,437 of JAFYMM010000028.1, read as the reverse complement.
ATTTTTTTTGCGTTGCTTCACAGCAGGCTTACTTTTTCCTATTTTTTGTACTGCAAAGTTAACGCTATTTTTTGGAGTGTGAAACTAAATTCTGACGAATGGTAGTTTTCTGCTACTGAATTGTCACTATTTCACCGTCAAGCCACGCAAGGAATGCTGGAACTCTGTTTCTTGACACGTAAATGTCTTCTGATATTGAGGGATTTACTGTTAGTTTTAGCCTTCCGTTGAAGTGTTTTGATATAGTATTGATAGAATTTATGTTTAGGATGAACTGTCGTGAAATGCGGAAGAACTGTTGTGGATTCAGTTGTTCAATCAATGTGTCGAGCGTATAATTTATGATATAACGCTGTTTATCTTTAGTTGCAACAAATGTGTAGTGGTCCTCGCTGTAGAAGTATGCAACATCGTCCATTGTTATGTGCTGATAGTTGTCGCCCACTTTTGCCAACAATCTCTCCTTGTATGGACTGCGCCCTTGCGCTTGGGCATATTGCATAGAGAGTTGTTGTATTTGATTTTGAATCTCCGCAAGGTTTTGAGTCCCTTTTGTTAGGGAGTCATATTTCTTCAGAGCTTCGGCAAGTTCTTCCTCGTCTATTGGTTTGAGCAAGTAGGCGATGCCGTTAGTTTTGAATGCCTCTATGGCATATTGATTGTATGCGGTAGTGAAAATTATCGGAGCCGTAATTTCCACATTATTAAATATTTCGAAACAGATACTATCCGACAAGTGAATGTCCATGAAGATAAGGTCTGGTTGCTCGTTATTCTTAAACCACTCGATAGACCCTCTTACAGAATCGATTGTGGCCAAAAGTTCAAAATCAGTGTCAAGTGATTTTAATATACTCACCAACTCTTCCTGAGCCAATGGTTCATCTTCTATTATTACGCACTTCATAATCAAGCATTTTTTTCGTTATGATTTATTAATGGTACTGATACTCTGAATGTTGTTTGAGTTTGTGATATTTTCACATCTTCATCAGTGATGATTTTGTATTTCTCTTTCAATCCCTTCAACCCCAATCCCGTAGAGTCGGCTGGCACTGGACGCATGGCAAGTGTGTTGCTTACTACCAAGTTGTTGTTGTCGATATAAACAGAGATAACTAATGGTTTTATTGTAGATATAATGTTGTGTTTCACAGCGTTTTCAATCAACACTTGTATCGATGTAGGTATTATTCGTTTCGACATAACAGCAATGTCTGTCAGATTTGGAAGGTGTATTTTGATGCCCTCGCCATAGCGAATAGACAATATTTTGGCATATTGTTGCACGAATTTCAACTCTTCAGATAGCGAAACTACTTCCATATCATCATTTGCCAACAAATAGCGATAGACTGCTGCCAATTGTTTTGTGTATTCAGTGGCTTTATGTGGGTTAGAGTTGATTAGCGACACCAAGATATTCAACGAGTTGAACAAGAAGTGAGGGTTCACTTGCGCTCTCAATTGTTGATATTTCACACGCATAATCTCCGATTCCATATCTCTAATGTGTTTAGCCTGACGCTCCATCACTTTCGATTGGTCGATATATTTTGCCAACATCAATACAAAGCAGTTTGTTATGATACTCGCCATTATCGAGATTTGAAAGTATGATTTAGAGAAAGTTTCATAGAATTTGTCATATTCGTTAGGGTCGAATAGATAAAATGCAAATGTAACACATGCTGCGGCTGTCAACACCGAAATGACCAATTGCATCACCGACGTGTTATGCGGATTGTCGAGCATCCATCTTTGTTTGTTGCACCAACGCACTATGTGCTGATTGAATACACCTGCAAAGAGGATAAATGGTGCGCCATATAGCGAGTTACGAATCATAAATTTAGCGTCAATCTCGCTATCATATATAAGGTTGTTTATACTTATAATTGATACATACGCAATAGCAATACCTATAGTAGCTACAACTGCAATTTTGTCTCTTTTGTTTATTTTTCTTGACACTCTGTATAAAAGACCTTCTTCACGGCTTGATTTGTTCATGGTTTATAAATTGTTTTTTTAGATTAATATTGAATACACTCTGTGAGTGTGTTGGTTTTTGTCAGTCTTCTTGCTTGAAGGTTGCTTGAGGGTTGCTACAGGGTAAGGAGGATTATTTATCGCCCCATAGTTTTTTCATTAGTTCGCTCATTTTTGCTTCTGATGGGTTGGGTTGTGCTTCCCACAGTTTTGTGCCTTGCAGTGCATCGGGCATATATTGTTGTGCCACAAAGTGATTAGGAAAATCATGCGCATACTGATACTCTTTGCCGTAGTTCAATTCCTTCATCAATTTGGTTGGAGCATTTCTCAAATGTAGTGGTACGGGCAAATTTCCTGTCCTCTCCACCAACGCCAAAGCATCGTTTATTGCATTGTATGCCGAATTGCTCTTAGGCGAAGTAGCTAAATATATCGTAGTTTCGGCAAGAGGTATTCTGCCTTCGGGCCAGCCTATTTTGTGTATAGTCTCGAAACAAGCATTGGCTAACAGTAGGGCATTGGGATTGGCAAGCCCTATGTCCTCTGATGCAGAAATGACAAGTCGGCGAGCAATGAATTTAGGGTCTTCGCCTGCAGCAATCATGCGTGCCAACCAATATATAGCTGCATCGGGGTCAGAGCCACGAATGCTTTTGATAAATGCCGAAATAATGTCATAGTGCAACTCGCCATTTTTGTCGTATGCCAATGGGTTTTGTTGTAGGCGTGCAGTTACTATGTCGTTGGTTATTATAAGTTTGCCTTCGGGCTGAGCGTTGTGCAAAATCTCTATGATATTGAGCAGTTTGCGTGCATCTCCTCCCGAATATCTAAACATTGCTTCCGTCTCTTGCAGTTCAACCTCTCGTTTGCTGAGTTCTATGTCGTTGGCGAAAGCTCGCTGTGTTAGTTTTTCTAAATCAGCCACTTCCAATGATTTCAATACATATACCTGACAGCGAGATAGTAGGGGAGTGATAACCTCAAACGAAGGATTTTCGGTAGTAGCTCCAATCAGAGTAACAGTTCCATTTTCCACTGCACCAAGCAATGAGTCTTGTTGCGATTTGCTGAAACGGTGGATTTCGTCAATAAACAAGATAGGGTTGGCTTGAGAGAAAAAGGTAGATTGTTTGGCTTTTTCTATCACATCACGCACATCCTTAACACCTGATGTGACGGCACTTAGTGTGAAAAATGGGCGTTCCAATACATTGGCAATAATCTTAGCCAACGATGTTTTGCCTACACCCGGAGGTCCCCACAATATGAACGACGACAGATTGCCATTCTCTATCATCTGACGGAGAATAGCTCCTTGCCCAACTAAATGTGATTGACCAATATAGTCATCAAGTGAGCGTGGACGTAGTCGTTCTGCTAATGGTTGCATTTATTGTAGTGAATAGTTATTAGTTGTTAGTGAATAGTTATTAGTTATT
>JAFYMM010000189.1 GCA_017550055.1 Paludibacteraceae bacterium | reverse complement strand
TCGCTATGCCTACGGCATATCTTAGCAAATGAATGACAGATTTGAAGTTACATTTATTAAATATGTCATTTTTCGCTTCGCTCAAGATTTTTGCTACGCTCAACAATTTAAGTAAACTTAATTGTTTTCGCTTATCGCAAAAAGTCACGCAGCGGTTATGTATAATTTGCCCTCTTCGAGGACATTATATGCCATTTTGCATAATATTTTTCAACTAAGTTGACGAAGAACTGGAGTTGGGAATGAGGAATTGATAACTCCATCAGGGCTTCGCTCTTGTCCCCTAAGGCAGGGGACAATATATAAGTTGCATGGATTTTTTTGATTTAATTTTCAAAAGACAGAATGACATAAAGACATAATTTATATTTTTTTGCATATGCCTCGCTATGCCTACGGCATATCTTAGCAAATGAATGACAGATTTGAAGTTACATTTATTAAATATGTCATTTTTCGCTTCGCTCAAGATTTTTTCATTTTTCGTCGTTTGGCTCAAGATTGTTGGTTTGGGGATATTATAGTCTTGTATATAATATTTTAACTAAGTTGACGAAGAAGCATTTGTTTATCTGAAAAAAAAGAGTTATATTTGCACGTAATTTTAGATTGCGGGAAATATAAACTTTAAATAACATAATATCTATGACAACATTGATTGAAAATATTGGACGTTTGGTGCAAGTGGAGCGCGAAATTCGTCCGTTTGTGGCAGGTGATGCTATGAGCATTTTGCCTGAGATTGAGAATGCTTATCTATTGGTGGAAGATGATGTGATTAAGGCGTTTGGCCCTATGAGTGAGGCTCCTGAGACTGCAGACCAAGTGGTGGATGCAGAGGGTCGTTTTGTGTTGCCTGCGTTTTGTGATGGTCATACTCATATTGTGTATGCTGGTAGTCGTGAGCATGAATTTATTGATAAAATCAATGGTTTGAGTTATGAGGAGATTGCGAAACGTGGTGGTGGTATTTTGAATTCGGCTAAACGTTTGCATGATACATCGGAAGATGGACTTTATGAACAGGCTCTTGAGCGTGTGTATGAGATGATTGGTTTCGGTACGGGTGCGGCTGATATTAAGAGTGGTTATGGTTTGTCGACTGAGGATGAGTTGAAGATGTTGCGTGTGATTCGCAGATTGAAAGAGACTACTCCGTTGACTATTCGTGCTAATTTCCTTGGTGCGCATGCTGTGCCTGCAGCTTATAAAGGGCGTCAAGGGGAATATGTGGATTTGATTTGCAATGAGATGATTCCGGCTGTGGCAGAAGAGGGATTGGCTGACTTTATCGACGTGTTCTGCGACAAGGGATTCTTCACAGTGGAAGAGACTGCGCGTATGCTTGAAGTGGGTGCAAAATATGGTATGCGTCCGAAAATACATGCTAATGAGTTGGATGTGTCGGGCGGTGTGCAAGTGGGTGTGAAATATAATGCGCTTTCGGTGGACCACCTTGAACGTACTACTGCTGTTGAGATTGAATGCTTGCGTAATTCGAATACTATCCCTACGATATTGCCTGGTACTTCGTTCTTTCTTGGTTTGCCATACGGTAATGCAAAAGATATGATTGCTGCTGGTTTGCCTGTGGCTTTGGCGTCGGACTATAATCCGGGTTCTACTCCATCGGGTAATATGAAATTTGTGATGTCACTCGCTTGTATCAATATGAAGTTGACACCAGCTCAGGCTATCAATGCAACTACTATCAATGGTGCGGCGGCTCTTGGTTTGGCTCAAACTCATGGTTCGATTGCAGTGGGTAAAAAGGCTAACTTGTTTATTACTAAAAAAATTCCTTCTATTGACTTTATTCCATACGCATATACAACTGATATTGTTGAGGCTGTGATGTTGAATGGGGAGTTTATACAATGAGATCTTTGTTACTTTTGTCATTGCCCAAAAGTAACCAAAAGGCTAGAGCTGTGCTTAAAAAGCTAAAAAATTAATATAAATTCTACTTCGATTTAAACTCGGGCAATCGGGTTACTTTTTCAAAGATTTGCATATGCCCGTAGTTATTATGCTCCGATATATGACAAAGTAACCTCGCCAAAAATCTCCGTTTACGAATTTATATCAATTTTTTTTAACGCTTTTTAAGGCAATGCTCGGAAACCATTTAGTAAAAATCATGAATTATGGATGCATTGAATAAGTTCCCGTCGGTGGTGTTGGGGTTGTTGATGGTGTGTGGATTTATATTCACACAGGTGCTTGATGGATTGATAGGTACGGCTTTTGTGTTGTACACGATGTTGTTTTGGGAGTTGTGGTACTTGAAGGTGTTGGGAACGACTCGTGACAAAGCAAAGGAGTATTATGATGGCGTAGTGGGTAGATTTAAGACATCGGTGAGGTTGATTCTCTTGGTGGAGAGTGTTTTTCTCGTGTTGAGTGTGTTGTTTGTTTTAGTGCCTAATATTGTGTCTGCGGCGGTGATTGGTATGGCTAAGTCTGCAAGATTCTTGGCGCATTCGGTGCTGTTTATATGGCAAATATCGATGTTGATGAATGCTTTGGCTGCAACTATGTCGGCGGAAGAGTATAAAATGAAGCGTGGTAAAATAGTGCTGATGCTTGTGTTTGCCCCTATTGGAGCAATGTCTTTTAATGAGGAATGAGGAATGAGGAGTGAGGATTTTTTAGATATGAGGGTATGAGAATATGAATCTTTTGCACACAAATTACACAAATAAGACAAATTTTTTATCTCCCACAGATAACACAGATTTTTAAGATTTTTTATTCTCATTATTATACGATTCGCTCTCTTGCTTCGCAAGATGTCGCTCTATGGATTTACACAGATTTTTGCCTGACGGTATTTGTTTTTTAGATATGAGGGCATGAGAATATGATTTTTTTGTATGTTTTTAAAATTGTAAAGTTATGAATTGTGAATTAGGCTTGAAGGTAAATGAGCTTTTCGACCAACAACTTTCGGTGTGGGAGATGGCTCGCAATAATTTTGAGGGATTGAAAACTGTGCAAATTCGTGAATTTGATTTTGATGGATTTGCTGTTAAAGTGCAATTTAATCCGGCACGTATGGTGTCGTCGGGTGCAAAGGTGGATGCTAAGACTATTGCTGAACGTAAATGTTTCCTCTGTGCTGCCAATAGACCAGAAGTGCAACGTGGTATTGAATGGCGTGATTATGATATACTTATCAATCCATTCCCAATCTTTACTCGTCACTTGACGATTCCTCGTCGCGAGCATGTGGACCAACGCCTTGTGCCTTATATCGCAGATATGTTTGATTTGGCGCGAGAATTGACTGATTTTGTGGTATTTTATAATGGCCCAAAATGTGGCGCTTCGGCTCCCGACCATATGCACTTTCAGGCAGGTAATGCTGATTTTTTGCCTTTGGTGAGCGATTATTTCAACCTCAAACAAGTAGGCAGAACAGAGTTGGTTGAAACTGCTGATACGGCAGAAATTTATCTCATGAAAGATTATTTGCGTGTGGTGTATTGCATAGAATCGGCTGATGCTGTGGCTTTGAAAGAGGCATTTATGAAATTATATAACTCGTGGGTGGTTGATGCTGATGTTGAGCCAATGATGAATGTGGTTTGTTTGTATCGCGAGGGTAAGTGGTATTTGTTTGTGATTCCTCGCGGGGCTTTCCGCCCATGGCAATATACTGCTGAAGGAGATAAACAATTGCTTGTTTCGCCTGCTACGGTGGAGGTTAGTGGTTTGTTTATTACTCCAGTGAAAGAGCATTTTGAGCGTATCACGAAAGAGGATGTAGTGGATATTCTTACACAATGCACAATTAAATGAGGAATTAGGAGTTAGGAATGAGGAATTAATTTTTTAATTATTTTTGTAAATGGGTGTAGAGCGTAGAAAAAAGGAGTGGATGGAGTCGGTGGACCCGATGAAAATGTATATCCCTAAAGAATTTGGAGCGGAGCAAGACCCTCC
>JAFYMM010000188.1 GCA_017550055.1 Paludibacteraceae bacterium | reverse complement strand
CGGTTATCAATAAGTTCGAATGACACCATATACCGAATAGAGCGAATAAATGCTGCAATAGAGCAACTGTGTGTTGCTCCTCAAACGTTTGTAACAAAATTATCTTCGAATTGTTGTTTAAGCAAAAAACAATTTGAAAGAGAATTCTATTTACATGTAGGGATGAAACCCAAAGAATACTCCCGTATTGTCCGCTTTCAAAAGGCTTTAAAACAGATGCAACACCAGCAAGAGAAAATCAATCAAGCTGATTTGGCATATGCAAACGGTTATGCCGATCAATCACACATGATTAGAGAGTTTAGGAATTTGTGTGGATACACTCCATTATCATTGCTTAAAGTTTCTACACCTTACTCTGATTTGTTTACCACCCCCGTATAAAAGTCTCATTTGTTCTATTTAATGTTGGATGCTTTTTATACTTTTGCAACTTCATTTACGAACTTGAAAACAAAAAAAGTATGAAAGAAGTCAATCCTCAAGAAACCACTCGCGCATTCGCTTATGAAATGTGGATGAATGCCCCAATGCCAATGGTCACATTTTTCAAGACACTTGACGTGTCAAATCTTGTAAAAATCAGCAAAAAGAAAAAGCTGAAATTCAATATGCTAATGTGTTATTGTATTGGAATGGCAGCAAGTAAAGTAAAAGAATTCTATATGCTTCCTGTGGGAAATAAACTAATGGAATATGACAGCATAGCAGTAAATACCATAGTTGCCAATAGTGCAGGCGAAGTGAGTTCATGTGACCTCCCATTCAGCGATAATTTACAGCAATTCAATAATAACTATTTATATCTTACCAGAGAAGTTGCGAAGAATTGCACCGACCATGATCTTTCTCTTCAGAGCATGGTGATTGGGTCTTCCGCATTGGCGCAGTATGAGATTGACGGTGCGGTAGGTATGTATAGTGGAATATTCAACAATCCATTTATGATTTGGGGCAAATACAAGCGCATATGGTTTAAAACTACTCTAACTGTTTCTTTTCAGTTTCACCATACCCAAATGGATGGAGCGCACGCATCTATATTTTTAGATCGAATTCAATCAGAAATTAATAAAATAAGAATATAATTATTACTATCTTCGCACTCTTTAACAATACGAACTCGCATTTTGCATGTGAATTTTCTTTTAAATGTGTCTACTTATTTTAGGATAAGACACTTTATTTACATTAAACCTACAAAACCAACTTAAACCTCCACAAACCTACAATTCAATTACAAAATGTTGTAATTTTGCACAAAAAAGAGCCGAACGGGAATGTTCGACTCTTTCAGTAAGAATATTATAAAATATTAGAGTTTGAAGTTCAAACCAAAGAAGTAGGTGCGTGGGAGTGATGGACCATAGATGTAGCCTGCGTCGCGGTCGATGCCTTTGTCGATGTCTTGTTGGAATGAGTTGAAGATATTCTTCACACCTGCATTGATTTCCAACGAGTAGAGGCGATACAATGGAATTTCGTAAGCAAGTTTGATCCCCATATCGAAGAATGTAGGCGAAATCACTTCTTCATCTTCAGCTACATAGCCCGCAAAGTGTTGGATGAGCATTGGGCCTGTGAGTTTACCAGTGAGATTGATTGTGAACTTGCGAATTGGTTCGTAAGTTGCCATGAAATAGCCATAGAGGTCAGGCGTGCGGAACATGCGTTTTTGAGGTGCTATGTTCTCGTTTTCGCTCCAAGTAACTGCCTCGATATAACGGCTTTGTTGGTAAGTATAGCCAAGTTGGAAAATGAATTTTGACTTATATGCCACTTTGCCTTCGAGGTTCATACCATAAACGCGAGCACCTTTTTCGTTAGTACGGAGAAGGAGAAGGTTGCCTAATTCGTCATGACCATTTTCTACAAGAGAGAAGACGTCGTTGAGTTGAGTGAAGAAACCTTCGAGCGTAACATTAGATTCCCACGAACCAAACTTGCGAGCCCAATCGGCAGATGCACTAACCGAGTGCGACATCTCAGGACGGAGAGTTGAGTCGCGCTGAATAAGCGACACCTCGCCACCTACAGCACCTACGTGGAGGTCTTCGTCATAGGTTTGCGGAGCACGATAGCCACTTGCGTATGTAGCACGGAGAACTATCTCTTTGATAGGAGTATAGCGCACATTGGCACGAGGTGAGAAGATAGGTCGAGTGAGCATTGAGTGTTTTTCGCCACGAAGACCGATAAGGAACGAAACATCTTTATTCTTCCACTCATTTTGCACATAACCACCATAGAGGTGAACATTTTGTGTCAAATCACGATTGTATCCCATAATCACATCACGAAGACGATTATAAGAATACTCTACCCCAGCCGAGAGGTCGGCAGGCATGAAGAGGCAGTTGTACATGTGGTAGCGATATTGACCACCCACAACAGCCGTAATATCATCGCTCGCACCATAGGCGTTGATGTCTTGTGCTGTGCCAAAATAAGAGTTGCGACCAATGTGTTGCAACGAAGAATAGGCAGTAGCAAAGTGGCGTTCGTCTGGCGAATAGTAGTCCCAACGAAGATTGCCGGCATCGATATTGTGACGCAAACTTTCGGCAATATCAGCCTCATGTTCAGGGCGGTCGAGATTGTTACCTCCACGACGAGCCTCAGTTACATGGTGATATTCGAGAGTGAGTTTTGAATAATCTGAAGTTTTGAAATATGAACGGAAACCGAGTGTTGCACTGTTGAGATGTGGAATTTCAGAGAAACCATCGTCGTCGTGGTCGTATGCCTCACGTTGACGAAGCACACCAAAAAGGAAAACACCGATTTTAGAGTCGGAAGTAACGAACGAACCATTGAGATTTGTGTTGCTATCCCATGCTTTGCCACCCATTATTTGCGTATTTTGCGAGATATTGAGCGAATTACGCACAGGCTCTTTAGTGATGATATTCACCACCCCACCGATAGCATTAGAGCCATAGAGAGCAGAACCGCCACCACGCATCACCTCAACACGGTCGACCATACCAGCAGGCACTTGTTCGAGTCCATAGACCGATGCAAGCGACGAGAAGATAGGACGGCTATCCATCATGAGTTGAGTGTATTGACCTTCGAGACCATTGATACGAAGCTGAGGCACACCGCAGTTTTGGCACGACATTTCGACACGCACACCTGTTTGGAAATCGAGCACGTCGGACATAGTGTTGGATGCAGTTGACTCAATCAAAAGCGGAGAGATGACATTGACAATAGTCGTAGCCTCGCGCTTTTTGGTTTCATACTTGTTAGCAGTAACAACCACTTGGTCAATGAGCATCGACTCTTCTTCCATTGCGATGTTGATTTCGACAGTTTTATCAGCTTCGAGCAAAAGTGAAGCCTCAACTGTTTTATAACCCACCATCGAGAAAATGAGTGTTGTTTCGCCAGTAGGGAGGTTAGTCATCAAGAAGTGACCCGAAGCACCAGACATGGCTCCGATAGATGTGTTGGCAAGTTGGATTGTAACAAACGGAAGGTGCTCACCCGTAGCGGCATCAATCACGTGACCTACGAGGTTAGCATCTGATTTATTGGTATTTGCAAAAAGAGAAAATGAGATAAAAAGTATTGATAAAGTGTATAATAAGTGCTTCATGTTGTAAGTTGAAAATTAAAATTGAAAGTTAATAACTTAGTTATTAATCAAATAACACACGCAAAAGATAGATTCTACATGGAATAGAACCTACAAAATTCATGACACACAATGAATTATACATTGTGCATTATAAATTGTGAATTCAACATGAAGCAGGGGGAGCACGCAGAGAGATTAGCGTGAGGTGATAAGGCTCGAAAATGAGCGAAACGAAGCAATTTATCTCCGAAATTTTCGCAAAAAATGGTTTAAGGCTTACATTTTCAGTAGAAATTAAGGCCTTGAACGAGGAGAATTGCTGTATTAAAATAATCTCAGCACCCGAGTGAGTGTGGGAAGTAGATTTATACGGGTGGGCGTGGGTAATAACCTTTGAATCAACAACGTGCGTGTGCAAACAGAGCGAGAGGCAAGCAAAATAGCTCACCATTAGCACTGCTAAAAATGCACCTACGATATGTTTAATTCGGTTGTTTTGCATACGCCTAATTTTCGGACTGCAAAGATACTAAAAAAAATTCATAATTCATAATCAACAATCGTAAGTTAATTTTTCCGTTTAATAAAAAAAAGACAAGAGAACACACGCATTTTGTTCTCTTGTCTTCGTGTCGTTTATGTTAAAAACATTATGCCATGGCATTAAGAATCTCTTTCACTTTGTCGGAAATAGCACGGCCTTCGGCTTTACCTGCAAGTTGTTTGCTTGCTACTCCCATCACTTTACCCATATCTTTTGGTGATGTTGCTCCTACTTGCTCAATAATTGCTTTAACAGCCACTGTAAGTTCGACATCTGACATCATTTGTGGGAGGTATTTATTGTAAACCTCTACTTGTGCAAGATATTCGTCGGCGAGGTCTTGACGGCCTTGAGACGCAAACACTTCGGCAGTATCTTTGCCTTGTTTTGCCATTTTTTGAATAACTTTGATAGCAACAGCATCTGTAAGTTCGCCTGCTGCCTCTTTAGATGTTTTAGCCTCGAGGAGTTCTTTTTTGATACCACGAAGAGCCTCAAGTTCTACTTTATTACGTGCGAGCATCGCTTTTTTGATGTCTTCGCTGATTTGTTCGAATAGAGCCATATTTTTTGTGTGTTTAGTATTTAATAATTAATTTCTTTTTATTGCAGGTACAGTCTCCATATAACGAAGCATGTCATCATCATCGTCAATTTGGTCAAGAGATATAGATACTTTTGATTCATCTTTAGAAGAAGTACCATAAAGTTGATTTTTTAAATCATCGATCAAATCAACTTTTTTTGGTTGCCATGGACACTTTGTAGTCTCTTTTTCAGCCTCTTGAACATCCACATCTTGTTCAATACCCTCATCTGAAACATTTTTAGCTGCAGCACGTTCACGACGTAATTCTTCCCTCAATTCTTCAGGCACAACACTCATTTCCGAACCTGTTGCAAGCAAAGTAACTTTTACTTTATCGCCAAGATTATCATCAAACGTAACACCCCAAATAACTTCTATATCCTCACCCATTTGAGCCATGAAGTCGTTAATTTCACCGACTTCACTCATCACAACAGGGTTGGTTTGCGAACAATAAAAGTTGAGGAGTATTTTCTTAGATTTGTGAATATCGTTGTTATTGAGAAGAGGAGAATCAAGAGCATCGTTAATCGCAGCTGTCACACGACCTTCGCCTTCGCCATAACCTGAATTCATAATTGCCACGCCACCATTACGCATAATAGTACAAACATCAGCAAAGTCGACATTGATGTGTCCGTCGATGGTGATTATCTCAACAATGCCACGAGCCGCACTTGTAAGTACGTTATCAGCAAGTCCAAATGCGTTAGAAAGTTCCAAATCTGGATAAACAGAACATAAGCGTTCATTGTGAATTACCAACAAAGCATCGACATTATCGCTCATTGCAGCAACACCTTTAAGAGCTTGACGAATTTTACGTTTACCTTCAAAAAGGAATGGGATTGTAACAATACCAACAGTAAGAATACCCAATTCGCGAGCAATAGATGCTACGAACGGAGCAGCACCAGTGCCAGTGCCTCCACCCATACCAGCAGTGATAAATACCATTTTAGTGCCATCATTGAGCATTGTGATAATATCTTCACGCGCTGCCTCGGCAGCAGCAAGCGCCACTGATGGTTTGTTGCCCGCACCAAGTCCTTCACCTATCAATATTTTAGTCGGCACAGGAGAATGGATAAGAGCCTGTTGGTCAGTATTGCATACGACAAAGGAAACCTCTTCAATTCCTTGATTATACATGTGGTTAACTGCATTACCACCGCCACCCCCAACGCCAACTACTTTGATAATTGAGTTTGATTTGTTAGCCATAATATATTGTTTTGTTAAATCGCAAGTCATTTTTTTTACATTTAGATGTGAGACACAAAACTTAAATATTTTATTTTATTGTAGGACCTTCAGGTTCATCAAATAATGTTCCTACATTATTGAAAATATTCTTCCAAGAAGATGATTTCTTTTCCTTTTTAGGAGCAATAGGCTTATCTTCTTCAATTTTACGCTCCCTGACACACTCGTCAGTAGCATTTAATAACAAGCCTACAAGCAATGTATATTCTGTGTTTGAATATTTTTCTACTGATTCTATATCTAAATGATGAGCAAAAACACCTAAGCGTACTGACATACCAATTTTTTGTTCCAAAAATTCCTTAAAGTCTGCAATACGAGATGCCCCTCCTGTAACAACAACACCAGCTCTCAATTGCTCGGCATATCCTGAACGTTCTATCTCATCTGTACAAAGCGTAACAATCTCAGCAAGACGAGCATTTATAACTTTGGTCATTTCACTTTTAAGTATAATACGTGGTTCAGAACCTGGTTTTGAAGGGATCTTAATTCTAAGGTCTTTTCCATCTGGACTAGCAATAGGAGATCCATACTTCATTTTAAACAATTCAGCCTCTGTTAGACTTAAATTCAATCCACAAGCCTCATTCGCCAAATCGTTTGTAATATGTTTTCCTCCAAATGGAACCACAGCAACATGACGCAAATAACCATTTTGATAAACCACAACAGATGTTGTTCCTGCTCCAAAATTGATATGTACAACGCCTTCTGATTTATCTTCGGCAGACAATACTGCATCTGACATTGCCAAAGGAGCCAACCCATCAATGTTAACATCTGTCAACTGAACACGATCAATACACTTTTGCAAATTATCGCGAATATCTGAACGCCCCAAAACAATCAAATAATTAGCCCCTATTTCACGACATACAATACCATTAGGATCACGCACATACTCACCATCTACAAGATACTCTTCATTAGTAATAGAATAAATAGCTCTTTCTGTATTGATTTTATCGCGCAAATCGTTACGCAAAATAGAAAGTTCACCAAATGTAATTTCTGTAGAAGTAGAAAATGAACGACTCACATGGCCTCGTAATGAACGCAACGAACGCCCATTAACAGCAGTATAAAAGCTATTTACATCATACTTTTTACCCAATAGATTTTCCAATCTATTTTCCATCTTTTTTGCCATTGACGACAACAACGAAGCCAATTCCGCAGGTTTCTTCACTATACCATGTTGAATACACTCTGCTGGTGTCTCCTCTGTTTCTAACGCCAATACCTTCAATGTCCCGTCTTCTTGACGCTCTGCGGCCATCATCATTATACGGGAATTCCCTAAATCTACTGATACAAACATATTATTTTTCAATTACTAATTAACAACTATTTTGCTAATTCTTGCTACACTTGGCATAATGAGCAAACTCCTCCTGCCCTCGCTTAACGCAAGAATTCATAATGGAAATTCTTGTTATTATTTTTTTCGTTTAGTACACACTACCTGATCCTTAAATTCAAGATTTATCACCGAATATTTATCCCAAGAGTGATATTTTGGCAATACTTTTAAGAATTTATCCAATTTTTCTAACTTAGATTCATATCTTTCCAACGAACCCATCTTAACAACAAAATCACCGACTCGTGGCACCAATTCTACTTTATTATCTGGATAAACATAGATTTGTGTGAATGCTGAACGCCAACGACTTTCCGACTGCAAATATACAACAAAATCGTATAAGTTGGTTGTTGCAAACCCAAAATTTACATTTCCTGTAACAACAGGCACATACGCCGAAAATTTTATCGATGTTGACATACGCTTGCGCTCGTTGTCAATATAATAACTTCTACCCTCTTCTTGCACTCTAAATACTGGCACTCGCTGCGTAACCGACACATTCACATCCCCATTTGTTGCAAAATAACATTTCACACTCTTAATCATATTGAGTTTCAACAAACACTTTTCCATCTCAGTCAAATCTATATCGGAATGCAATTTACCAACTGGATATACTCCTGAATTTTGCAACTGCACACGAACATCATTGTCTGAAATGAACTTAAAATCGTCATAATCACTAACAATAAGATGTATATTCTCGCATTTTTTTGTGTCATTAGATGGCACAACAAACGCAAGAACACTCCATAAACCAACAACTATTATGATGATTAAAAGAGTAAATAATATTTTTTGCAACAGATTCATAAACTATAAACTCTCTATTATTTTTGGAATATATGTATCAATATCGCCTGCTCCTACGGTCAACAAAACATCAAAATCAAGCGTTTTAAGCGTATCTATCAACTCTGCTTTTGTAGTTAATCGTTTAACAGGAGAGGCTACATTATCTAAAATCAACTGCGAAGTTACGCCTTCAATAGGCAATTCGCGAGCTGGATATATCTCTACCAACACCACTTGTTCGACACATGACAATGCTTCAGCAAATTCGCGATAGAAATCACGCGTGCGAGTGTAGAGGTGCGGTTGGAAAACTACCACTATTTTCTTATCATCATACAACGCATTCACCGACTTAAGACTTGCCGCCAACTCCATCGGGTGATGAGCATAATCGTCAATCACAACCAATTCATCTGTTTTAAGATGGAAGTCAAATCTACGACGAATACCTGCAAATGAAGCCATTGAGGCACGCAACTCATCAGGGGTAACGCCATTAAGATATGCCACAGCCATAGCAGCTACTGCATTTTCTACGTTAATCATCACAGGCACACCAAGTTCTACATCCTCCACTCGCTCCTCTGGTGTTACGAAATCAAACACCAATCGTCCACCACCTAAACGTATGTTATCTGCATAAAAATCAGCCTTTTCTGTACCTGAATAACTATAAATAGTAACTTTATCAGACACTCGAGGTTCAAGTTGAATACCTTTTTTCACAAACAACACACCTCCATCAACTATCAACGAAGTAAAATGCGCAAAACTCTCAAGATAAGCCTCATGAGTACCATAAATATCAAGATGGTCGGCATCTGTCGAGGTTATCACAGCCATATAAGGCGACAAATGATGGAACGAGCGGTCGAATTCATCCGCTTCAATCACCACTAAATCACTCTTTTCTGAAAGTAACAAATTGCTTGTATAATTCTTCGATATACCCCCAAGAAAAGCATTACAATCCACATGACTTTGTTTCAAAATATGCGCAGTCATCGTCGAAGTCGTAGTTTTTCCATGCGTACCTGCAATACACAATCCACGCTCAAGACGTGTAATTTCACCCAACACAGCGGCACGCTTCATCATCTTGAAGCCATTATCGACAAAATATCTATATTGATTATTATCAGCAGGTATAGCCGGAGTATAAACCACCAACGTATTTTCTATATCGCGATATTGCTCTGCAATCTCCACCACCTCATCCACATAATTCACCGCAATACCTTCAGCCTCTAACTCACGAGTCAACACAGTAGATGTTCTATCATACCCCGCCACATCAAAACCTTTAGCCTTGAAATAACGAGCAATAGCACTCATACCAATACCACCTATACCTAAAAAATAATATCTCATAACAAATAATTAAAAATTACAATTAAGGGGATTTCTATAAATTACCTTGTAAATAAAATTTGAATTTTTGCTTAAGTGAGAACAAAGTCAAGCTTGCTTGGACTATGTCGAACGGAGCAAAAATCTTGGAAAAATTTTTAGCGAGCAGGTTGTTAGTTTTTTATTTAGACTAATAGCGAGCTATTTGGCTGAATAAAAAGCTAATAAGATGCCATTAAAAAACAAATTTTATACAAGAGTTTTTGAACTTTAAAATAAATTTAGCAAAACGGGGAACTATAAGTCTTGAACCGAAGGTGAAAAATTTATAGAAGTCCCCTTAAATATTAAATCTCTTTCATAGCCTCCAAGATAGTCAACCTTACCTTCAAGCAACCTTCACCGAAGAAGACTGACATTTATGCCAATTTCAAAATCTCATCTACTATCTTTTCTGCCGAATTAGGATAAGCCAATTTAAGAACATTCTCCGACAAAGATTGCAATTTCTCAGCAGAAGAAATAGTTTTCAAAGCAGTATCTACCATAACATCAACAGCCTCAACATCTCGCACCAATATAGCTGCACCTTTATCTGACAACGCTCGTGCATTATGCGTTTGATGGTCTTCTGCCACATTTGGCGAAGGCACAAGAATAGATGGTTTACCCAACAACGAAAGTTCAGATATCGAACTTGCTCCTGCACGCGACACCACCAAATCAGCCACCGCATAAGCATAATCCATACGAGAAAGGAAGTCTGTCACTTTTATCTCATCGCAACGATATGGCTCATAAGCCTTCAACGCATCTTGATAATATATTTTTCCAGTTTGCCAAATCACCTGTATGCCCGACTCCTTAAGTCGCTCAAGACCCGCTATCATAGCCTGATTTATAGTTCTAGCACCAAGACTGCCACCCATAACCATCAACGTAGGTTTATTTGGATTTAACCCAAAATATTCGTAAGCCTCATGTTTGTCTATTTCAGCCAACAAGTTTTGACGCACAGGGTTACCTGTCAATATTATCTTATCTGCTGGAAAGAAACGCTCCATACCAGTGTAGGCTACACAAATCTTCTCTGCTCCTTTTGCAAGCATCTTGTTAGTTACACCAGCAAAACTATTTTGCTCTTGCAACACAACAGGAATACCCATTTGTTGAGCCACTTTCAATGCCGCACCACTTGCATATCCACCCACACCAACAGCAACATCGGGTTTGAAATCTTTTATTATTCCTCGCACCTTAGCCATCGAACGCAACAAGTTCCACACCACTTTCACATTACGAAAAATATTCTTTCTATCAAGCCCTTCAACTTTCAAACCCACAATATTATAACCTGCAGCAGGCACACGTTCCATCTCCATACGCCCTTCTGCACCTACAAAAAGGATTTCACAATTAGGGTCTTGACGACGAAGTTCATTTGCTATACTTACAGCTGGAAATATATGGCCACCTGTGCCACCACCACTTATTAAATACTTTTTCATAATTAAATATCTTTTACCTCTTCAACCATTTCTGTTTCAAGAGAGTTTGTTTGTTCTATGTTTGTTTCTGTCGGTTCAGCCACAACAGCCACTGCTCCAACCATCTCTTTTTGCAACCTCTGAGACTGAATATGACGAGTAACACTAATTATCAATCCAAAATATACGCAATTGACCAATACAGATGTACCACCACGACTAATCAAAGGCAAAGGTTGTCCTGTCACTGGTCCTAAATGCACCGACACACCTATATGTATAAATGCTTGCAAGACAATCAACATCGTAATCCCAATCACCAATATAGCACAGAACAGAGAGTCGGATTGCCGGGCAACCCTGCCTGCCCTAAACAATAAGCACAGATACAAACCTATCACGAATAGACCCATCCAAACACTCAGCTCTTCAACTATAATTGCAAAAATAAAGTCAGAAAACGCCTCTGGCAAATAGTTGCGTTCCATACTTGTGCCTGGTCCATGAGGAATAAATCCTCCCCTTGCAACAGCCATCTGCGCATGGTTTTCTTGAAAATTACTGCCATCTGCTTTAATCTTAAATTTACTAACTGTCTCCGCATCTGCTTCAAAAAAATTCTCAATACGAGCAACCCAAGTATATGCACGCTTAAAAACTTTCACTGCAGGATTATCATATTCATTATAAACATTTTCAGGTATTATCCATGCAACAAACAAAATCAACAATACCGCACCCACAACAGCACTACATACAGTTGCTAATTTCTTCCAATTAATCTCTCCAATCCACATCATTGTCATCGTAATCACAAACAAAATAGCTGCTGTAGAGAAGTTTTCAGTAAAAATCATTCCACACGTAAGCACTATAGCACCAATAACATACCAAAAATACTTACTCTGTTTTTCTATATTCTGCAATCGCTCTACTTGGTCAGCAATAACTATTATCAACGACAACTTTGCTATCTCCGATGGTTGAAACTGAAAACCAGCAATCTCAATCCAACGTGCTGCCCCTGCCTGCTTTGTACCAATAAACATTGTCAAGACCAACAATCCCCACGAAAAAGCTAACCCTGCATAACCCAACAACCTTATATACTTAAAATCAATCATCTGCACAATCATCATTCCCATAAATCCTATGGCAAAAAACATAAGATGACGCAATATTGGAGAGTGAATAGAACTACTACTACTCCAATGCACCAACATACTCGACGCACTAAACATCTCGACCATCGAGATACCAAACAACAAAGCAAATATAATCCACACCACTCTGTCGCCCTGCAATGTTTTTGCTAAAAATTTATTCATAATATTACTCTCTTCGTTCTTATTGACTACTTAATAATCAATGGTTTGTTATTATAATTGTCTCACTGCTTGTTTGAATTGCTCACCACGGTCTTCGTAGTTTTTGAATAAATCGAAACTTGCACAGCATGGCGACAACAACACAGTATCACCTTTTTGAGCAACCTCGTATGCTGCCTTCACTGCGTCAGCCAAACTATTAGTATCGACTATTTTGCAATTAGTATTCAACCCAAAATATTCATTAAGCTTTTTATTATCCACGCCCATAAAGATGAGGGTATGCACTTTTTCGCGCACTAAATCAGCTATTTCACTATAGTCATTACCTTTGTCAGTACCACCAAGAATGAGAACAACTGGTGTCTTCATACTTTGCAAAGCATACCAACAAGAGTTGACATTTGTAGCTTTTGAGTCATTGATATAACGAACGCCACGGATTGTTGCAACATACTCCAAACGATGCTCTACGCCTTGGAAAGTTGCAAGCGAACGACGAATTGTTTCATTCTTCACGCCCATTATATTTGCTGCTACAGCAGCTGCCATTGAATTATACATATTGTGTGTTCCTTTAATTGTTATATCGTTTATATTTACTTTTAGTGGTTCGTTTTCGAAATTTATAATTAGGTCTTCACCCTCAATCCAAGCGCGATTACCTGCAATATGCTCGATTGTGAATGGTGCTTGACTTGCAGATATTTCACGTTTTGCTAATTCTGCCTTAATCACTGGGTCTTCGCTCCAATAGACAAAGGTTTGCTCCTTAGTCATATTCTGCAAGATGCGGAATTTAGAGTCGATATAGTTTTGAAATTTGTATTCGTAGCGGTCGAGATGGTCAGGAGTAATATTGAGCAATATAGCTACATCGGCACAGAAATCATACATACCATCGAGTTGGAAACTTGAAAGCTCAATTACATAATAGTCAAACTCTTGTTCAGCCACTTGCCATGCAAAACTACGGCCTACGTTGCCTGCCAATCCTACATTATATCCAGCCTCGCAAAGAATGTGGTAAGTGAGCATAGTAGTTGTTGTCTTACCATTGCTACCTGTAATACAGATAGTTTTAGCATTAGTATATCTACCCGCAAACTCTATTTCGCTGACAATTGGAGTGCCTTGTGCGCGAAGAGCCTTTATCATTGGGGCTTTTTCGGGTATGCCTGGCGATTTGATTACCTCATCGGCATTGAGTATCAAAGATTCGGTATGTTGCAACTCCTCATATTTGATACCTCTACGCTCTAACTCTTCTTTATATTTCGGTTTGATTGCCGACATATCCGACACAAACACATCAAATCCTTTTGCTTGTGCAAGGATGGCACTACCTACGCCACTTTCGCCTGCACCGAGTACTACTATTCTCATTATCGTATTTTTAAGGTTATTATTGTCAAAACTGCGAGCAAGATGCCTACGAGCCAAAAGCGCACTGTGATTTTAGACTCAGGAAGCGGTTTGAGTGGATATTGCCAAAGAGCATCAATGCCTGAATTGCCAGCCTTTTGGAAGTGGTGATGCAATGGCGACATCTTGAATATACGACGACCAACACCTGTTTTCTTTTTTGTATATTTGAAATAAGATGTTTGCATTATAACCGATAGATTCTCAACCAAGAAGATACCGCTGAGGATTGGAATAAGCAACTCTTTGTGGATTGCAATAGCAAATACGGCAATAATACCACCGAGGGCCAATGAGCCAGTGTCGCCCATAAATACTTGAGCTGGGTAGCTATTGAACCAGAGGAATCCGATAGTTGCACCGATGAAAGCAGCTGCAAATATCACTAATTCGCCGGCACCTGGGATATACATTATATTTAGGTAGCCTGCATAGTTGACGTTACTTGACACATAGGCTAAGATACCCAACGCCACCCCTTGTATAGCAGATGTACCAGTAGCAAGACCATCGAGACCATCGGTGAGATTGGCACCATTCGACACTGCTGTAACTACAAAAATGGTTAGAAAAACAAAGAATATCCAACCCAACATTTGTTTGTGCTCGCCAGCCCAAGTAAATAGGTCGGCATAGTCAAGGTTGTTATTTTTGAAGAATGGGATAGTTGTCTTAGTCGATTTAATCTCTTGAGTGCTATATTCCACCACTTCGGTATAGGTTTCGCGGTCGAATTGAGTAGAAACATTCTCACGGATAACTGCATCTGGACTGAGATATAGTGTGAGACCTACGATAAGACCGATACCTACTTGACCTATGATTTTGAATTTACCATGGAGACCGTCTTTGTTTTTACGGAAAACTTTGATATAGTCGTCGGCAAAGCCTAATGCACCCAACCAAATGGTTGTGATGAGCATAAGTATCATATAGACATTGTGGAGAACACCAAAGCAGATGCTTGCAACCAAAATAGAGAGGAGAATGATGATGCCACCCATTGTAGGTGTGCCTTTTTTGCTCATTTGTCCTTCGAGGTCGAGGTCGCGAATGGTTTCTCCAATTTGGAGCTGTTGGAGTTTGTCGATAATCTTTTTACCTACGAGAGTAGAGAATATCAACGCTGTAATAAACGCCAATCCTGCGCGGAAAGAGATAAAATTGAACATACCTGCGCCAGGAAAGTCGAATGCTTTGTCGAGATAGTTAAATAGGTAGTAAAACATAATTTATATGTGTTATGAGTTGTTATTTTTTTTATCGAATACACACTGTGAGTGTGTGTCTGTTTTCTTGCTTGCAGTATGCTTGCACCTTGCTACAGGGTAAGGTAAAATTTAGAGTTCAAATACACACTGTGAGTGGGTATCGGTTTAGTTAGCAGCAGCAAGCTCTTCGCGGTCGTCGAAATGATGTTTTACGTCGCCAATGATTTGATAATTCTCGTGACCCTTGCCTGCCACTAAGACTACGTCGCCAGCTTGAGCTAATTGGCATGCAGTGCGAATGGCTTGACGGCGGTCGGCGATGACCAACACGTTGCGCATTTCGTTTTGAGTTAACTCGGCAGTCATGTCGTCGAGAATGGCTTGTGGGTCTTCGTGACGAGGATTGTCGCTTGTAAATATCACTTTATCACTGCCTTTTATAGCCTCTTGCGCCATCATTGGACGTTTGCCTTTGTCGCGATTGCCACCACAACCTACTACAGTAATCAATTGACCAGCGCCATTGCGAATATCGTTGATTGTGTCTATCACATTAGTGAGAGCATCAGGAGTGTGAGCGTAATCGACTATTGCAGTGAAGCCTTTTGCCATTTTCATAGCTTCGAAACGACCCGACACGGCTTTAGACATTGACAATATGCGCAATACCTCTTCGGCATCAGCTCCCAACGACACTGCTGCACCATAGACAGCCAAAAGATTGTAGGCATTGAAACGACCAACAAAAGGCATAAATACCTCGCGATTGCAGACATTGAGCAACATCCCATCGAAAGAGGCCTCTAATATACGAGCTGTGAAATCAGCCAAACTGCGCACGCTATATGTTTTTTTGTCGGCACGTGTGTTTTGCAACATGACCATACCGTTTTTGTCATCGGCGTTAACTATTGCAAATGAGCCTTTTGGCAATTCGTCGAAGAAACGTTTTTTAGCACGGAGATAATTGTCGAAAGTCTTATGATAGTCGATATGGTCGCGAGTGAGATTTGTGAATATACCACCTGCGAAACGCAAGCCTGCGATGCGACGTTGGTCAACCGAGTGAGAGCTTACCTCCATAAATGCGTATTGACAACCAGCCTCAACCATTTGAGCCAACAAGGCATTCAATGCTACTGCGTCGGGCGTAGTGTGTGTTGATTCTATCGCACGGTCATCCACATAGTTACATACCGTAGATAGCAATCCAACTTTATATCCTAATGCACGATGAAGTTGATATAATAATGTGGCGATTGTAGTTTTGCCATTAGTGCCTGTAACACCAACGAGAGTCAATTGTTCGGAAGGACGGCCATAGAAATTGCTTGCCATACGACCCAATGCTTCGGCACTATCTTTCACCTTTATATATATGACATCAGACTGTGCTTCAGGTTTTTCCTCACAAACAATAACCGACGCACCCGCTTCGATTGCTTTATTTATATAATCATGACCATCGACAGCCGTTCCACGTGTAGCCACAAACATACAGCCTGGCACAACCTTGCGTGAGTCAAACTCAATACTTTTAACTTCGACATTGGCAGAAATTGCCTCTACCAATTCTACATTCTTTAATATTTCAGAGAGTTGCATATATATAATGTAATTATTTAAGTGTTAATGTAATAGTTGAACCTTTCACTATATTTTGTCCGTTCATAATAGATTGTTTCACTACTCGACCTTTGCCATAGAGTTGCACATACATACCACAACTTTCCAACAAATAAACTGCATCGGCAGCACCCATACCCACAACATTTGGCACCAAATTATTCAACACAGGACACGAATTGGCTATCAACCCAGCATATTCAGTAGATTTACTCATCGAAATCCAATCAGAAGCATCTTTCTCATACTTCAAATTCAACTCTTTCATCGCTTCTTCAACCTCCTTACGAGCACCGCCCTTCACTATCGGCAAATTATATAACTGTATCGAATCTCCCTTCCAACGCTCTAAATCTGCAATATCTGTCTCTACCTCTTGCGAATAGATGCGCTCTGCTACTTTTTTGAACACATCACCACACATAAAGGCTGCAGCTGGTGGCATTTCAGGCTCTTTCACCACAACTATACATGAATACATTGGTTTGTCGGCTGGGAAATATCCACAAAAACTCACTTGGTGCTTTGTCACTCCGCCTTTGCCATAATTCAACTGTGCTGTACCCGTTTTGCCTGCTATAGGGAATAAATCCGATGCAATAGTTTTTGCAGTACCATATTCAACCACACCTTCCAACATTCCTTGCACCTTTTTCAATGTCGATGCTTTACAAATACTTGATTTTACAACTTGAGGCGAATTACGCTCTATCACATGCCCATCGCGACGAATCTCTTTCACAAGGTAAGGACGCATCATTTTTCCACCATTAGCTATTGCATTATAGAAATTTAACGTATAAATTGGTGGAACTTGCACTACATAACCAATCGACATCCAAGGCAATGCCACTCTACTCCAAGACTTACTTTCTGGAGTCGCTATTCTAGGCACAGCCGTTCCGGGAACTCCAACATCAATTTTATCAGCAAACCCTGTGGCTGTCACCGCATTTATAAATTTCATTGGGTCTTTCTTATAATTCTCATCTATGATTCTACTCACACCCACATTACTCGATTGAGCCAATATTCCTGCAACCGACAAAGAATCATATCCGCCTTTCCTCCAGTTGTGGTCGGTCATTTTGGCATTATGAAACATCCACACACCATGATTCAAATCAACTATATCTGCCGTATCACACACCCCATGATCCAATGCCACCATCAAACTCATCGTCTTGAACGTAGAGCCTGGCTCCGACAAGTCCGCCACTGCCATATTCCAACCTTCAAAATAACTACCATTGGATGCTCTTTGCAAATTCACCATCGATTTTATCT
>JAFYMM010000187.1 GCA_017550055.1 Paludibacteraceae bacterium | reverse complement strand
TTGAGATTTATAATGCTATGGGCAAAAGGGTTATGAGGAAGAAGATAAACGAGGGTTGTAAATCAATCAATTGTAATTTAAATGCAGGTGTCTATATAGTAACGGTAAAAAACAGTAATACGCACACGAAAATAGTTGTCAAATGATATTGCAAGGTATAGTAAAAAAGGTTAGGCATCCAAATTAGGATGCCTAACTATTTTTCAGTAACAATTTTATCAAAAAACTTCTGCCTCTTTTCAGTTTTTTTTATTAACTTTGCATTTTATTTATAATGTAACTTGATATGCTAAATTTATCACAAAAAACACGCGAAACGATATTTGTTATTTTGTTGTTTTTGGTGCCATTTTTGACACCAGCTACGGCATTGTTAAGTGGTCTGATTGTGGCGTTTACGGTCGGAAATCCTTTTGTACAACATAATAAAGTTTTTACAAAAATATTGCTTCAGGCATCGGTTGTTGGATTAGGGTTTGGTATGAACTTGACAGAAGCGATGGAAGCGGGAAAAACGGGATTTGTGTTTACAATATTCTCTATTGCACTGACAATGGGGTTGGGTTTGTGGATTGGTAAATTGCTAAAAGTGAATGCAGGTACTCGCACATTGGTATCGGGCGGTACGGCTATATGCGGAGGTAGTGCGATTGCAGCGATTGCACCTGTGATTAAAGCAAAAGACAACGATATGACCGTGGCGCTTGGAACTATTTTTGCGTTGAATGCCATTGCGTTGTTTATATTCCCTCCACTTGGCAACCTATTGGGAATGAATGACACAGAATTTGGATATTGGTGCGCTATTGCAATACACGACACATCGTCGGTAGTAGGAGCCGCGGCAGAAAGGAGTGAATTGGCTCTACAAATTGCAACTACTACGAAATTGATTAGAGCATTGTGGATTATTCCGTTAACATTGATTATATCTGTTTTCTACAACAAATACAACAAAGAGGAAGGAGGCAAGGGAAAAATTACAATTCCTTGGTTTATATTCCTTTATATAGTTGCAATGGTGATTGCGACATACGTACCGCAAGGCGCTGAGTTGTATGAAAAAACAGTGAGAATTGCGAGATATGGCATGATTTACACCTTATTTTTGATTGGTTCGGGATTGTCATGGCAAAGTCTTAAACAAGTTGGATTCCGCCCAATTTTGCTTGGCGTGATATTATGGGTAGTGATTTCGGTAGTATCAGCTATAACTATCTTATACATCGGATTCTAAAATAATATTTTAATTCGATTTTTTATCTCCTATAGATTACATAGATTTAACATCATGTAATTCGCCCCCTTCAGGGACGGTAAACAAGAGATACCTTTCTGACCGCAGGTTCCCTTCGGTCACCAGCGGTTAAGCATAATTAACCCTCTTCGAGGACTTTTACTCAAAAAAAACTATTAACAGATAATTATATTAAACAGTATAAAATTATGATTGAAACTAAATTGTCACAGGCTGTGGTTGCTGCGGTGAAGTCGCTTTATGGCCTTGAAGTTGAAGAGAGTGCAGTGCAATTGCAAAAAACACGTAGTGAATTTGAAGGTGATATTACGTTGTTAACATTCCCTTTTGTGAAAGCAGCACGCAAAGCACCAGAACAAGTGAGTGCTGAGATTGGCGAATATTTGGTAGCCAACGAAGGCTTGGTGGTAAAATTCAATGTAGTGAAAGGGTTTTTGAATCTTTCTATCAATCAACAACATTGGGTGGCTACACTCAATAATATCAATGCAGATGCAGATTTTGGTCACACTCGTGCGGATGAAAATTCGCCATTGATGATGATTGAATATTCATCGCCAAACACAAACAAACCATTGCACCTTGGTCATATTCGTAACAACCTACTCGGCTACTCAATCTCTCGCATTCAAGAGGCTAATGGTTGGAAAATCGTAAAAACTAACATCGTAAACGACCGTGGTATCCACATCTGTAAATCGATGCTTGCATGGTTGAAATATGGTAATGGCGAAACTCCAGCTTCGAGCGGCATGAAAGGCGACCACCTCGTAGGAAAATACTATGTAGAATTCGACAAACACTATAAAGCCGAAGTTAAAGAACTTATGGCTCAAGGTATGGAAGAAGATGAAGCAAAACGCAAAGCACCACTTATGGTTGAGGCTCAAGCAATGTTGCTCAAATGGGAACAAAACGACCCAGAGGTGCGTGGTTTATGGAGAGAAATGAATGAGTGGGTATATGCTGGTTTTGATGAAACATACAAAAAAATGGGTGTGGATTTCGATAAAATCTACTATGAATCAGATACATATCTTGAAGGCAAATCAAAAGTAGAAGAAGGTCTTGAAAAAGGAATCTTCTATCGTCGCCCAGATAATTCGGTATGGGCAAACTTGACAGCTGATGGTTTGGATGAAAAACTTTTGCTCCGCACAGATGGCACATCGGTGTACATGACACAAGATATTGGTACTGCTAAATTGCGTTATCAAGACTACCCTATCAACAAAATGGTGTATGTTGTTGGTAATGAGCAAAACTACCACTTCCAAGTGTTGTCGTTATTACTTGATAAACTCGGTTTTGAATGGGGTAAAGAGTTGGTACACTTCTCATACGGTATGGTGGAATTGCCAGAAGGTAAGATGAAGAGTCGCGAGGGTACAGTAGTTGATGCAGACGACTTGATTGCAGAAATGGTGGCACAAGCACGCGAAACATCAGACGAATTGGGCAAATTGGATAATTGCTCAGAAGATGAAGTTAATGATATTTGCCGAATGGTAGGTCTTGGTGCGTTGAAATACTTTATTTTGAAAGTTGACCCACGCAAGAATATGACTTTCAACCCAAAAGAATCGATTGATTTCAACGGAAATACAGGTCCATTCATTCAATACACTAACGCACGTATCAAATCAGTGCTTCGCAAAGCAGCAGAACAAGGCGTAGAAGTAGTAGCAGCAAATGAAAGTATGGAAATCACAGAAAAAGAACGTACACTCATTCAAATGCTTACAAACTACCCTAACGTAGTGCGTCAAGCAGGAGAAGACTTCTCGCCTGCATTGATTGCTAACTATGTATATGACTTGGTAAAAGAGTACAACCAAT
>JAFYMM010000186.1 GCA_017550055.1 Paludibacteraceae bacterium | reverse complement strand
TTATCGAGATTGTTGATTTGCCCAATTTTAGTGCCTTGAGAAATGGATTGTCCGAGAGAGACTTCAAGAAGTCCAAGTTCGCCATCAATAGGAGCTTTGATAGTGAGATTGTCCTTGCGACGACGAATCATCTGCATATTAAGTCGCATGTTATCAAGACTTTCTTGCATTTGCTGAATTTGCACGCTACGATAAAGACTATCTTGATATGCTCGATTATTGACTAATTGTAAACGATTGAGAGCAAGATGATAATCTTCTTCGGCACGTAAATACTCCTCACGAGCAATTAGACTGTCGGCAAACAACGCCAATTGCGCTTCGTAGGTGCGACGAGTGCGTTGTACCTCAGTAGAGAGTTGCAACCGCTCTTGTTCGAGAGAGAGTTTTTGTTGCTCCATAGAGATGAGCGTATTGCGCAAAATATTTTCTTTTTCAGCTAATTCAGCTTCAGAATTAAGAATTTGCAGGTCGAGATTGTCATTGCTTAAGACCAAAAGACGATCGCCAGCTTTGACTTGCGCACCCTCTTCGACAATAATTTCTTGCACCACTCCACCCTCGAGAGGCGAAATCTGGATAGTTGTCATCGGCTGAACTTGTCCGTTTAGACGAATGTAATCATTAAATTCGCCATAAATAACCTCAGAAATAGTAAGAGTATCGGGATTGACACGTAAGACAGACTTATTGCCACGCAAAAGAAGAAACAAAAGACTGGTAATTAACAAAATACCACCCCAATATGGAAGAGCTTTAAGCGTAAAAGCACGGGCTATGCCTTGTTTTTTTTCGATAATTTTATCCATAATTTTAGAATTGATTTATATAGTGATTTCCTTTATAATAATTTACTACAGAATGTTTTATGAAATATTTGAGGTGAGAATTTAGTTGCTCGGCTTGAGATTGCAAATAGTTGTCGGAAGCAGTGCGCAATTCGGTAGGCGACAAAATTCCTTGTTCAAACTTTTTGACACTCAATTCATAAGCCTTAGCTTGAACAAGCATATACTTATCAGCTTGAAGAAGAGCAGATTTTGCACCCTCGCAATCTTGCGTAGCACGTATAATCTCAGTTTCGACATCGTGCCTTGTTTGCTGATATTCAGCCTTTGCACGACGGAAGGCATTCTTTTTGCGTGATATATTAGAATAACGCGATAAACCATCATAAATAGGCACAGACAACGAAAATTGAATATACTCACCACCATTATTTATCAACTGCTCGAAATAGGGCTTAGCAACATAATTAATCATTCCTGGATAAGTATAATAACTAGTGGACCATCCACCACTTAGAGATAAAGATGGAGCAAAACGCCAACGAGCAGTCATCAAATCGACCTTTGCATTTTTTAGTTGCCACTCAGCCAATTGAAGCGATGGATGAAACTGATAGGTTGGCTCGGCTGAAAAATCAGAGAGCAATGGAACTTCTGCTACAATATCAAATTCTTGGTCGAGAGGGAAAAGCATTAGATCCTTGAGAGTGAGCATAGCATCGTGATATTGATTAACAACCAAAGTCAACTGATATTCCCTATCGGCAAGATTAGCCTCCAACTGAATAACATCGGCATAACTTTTTTGACCTAAAGTCTCTTGCTTTTTGACTAAATTGAGATTAGCTTGCGCTGTAACTACTTGAGAATGTAGCGCATCTTGCATTTTCTTATAATACAACACATTGCAATATGCCTCGATAATAGCTAAACAGATTTCGTCTTGAAGTTGCTCGGCACGAGTAAGTCCCATATTTATAGCTGTTTTTGCAATACGAATATTATTAACAGCCGAAAAACCATTGAATAACACGATATTACCAGACAGCGAATAACCATTATTAAACGACGTTACAGACATATAGGTATTCGTTTCGGGATCGACACTACGCCCAAAATTGAGATAGGCGTAACTTCCACCTGAAATAGAAGGCGTAAAT
>JAFYMM010000185.1 GCA_017550055.1 Paludibacteraceae bacterium | reverse complement strand
GCATGAATCAACATACCGGAAATTGGGCCGGCAAAACCGTTGAAACAAGTTCTGGAGTTTGTTCATATTTAAATAAGCAATTATTATTTGTTGATTTGCCAGGTACATATTCTTTGATTTCTAATTCTGAAGAAGAAGAAATTGCTAGAGATTTTATTTGTTTCGAAAAACCCGATGTTACTGTTATTGTTATCGATGCTACTTGTCTGGAAAGGCAACTTAATCTTGTATTTCAGACAATGGAATTAACAGAAAACTTAATTGTATGTGTTAATTTACTCGACGAAGCTAAGAAAAAAGGTATATATATAAATTTAGAGTTACTTTCCAAAAACCTTGGTGTCCCAGTAGTAGGAGTTATTGCAAGAAAGAAAAGCCTCAAATGGAGATTCGGGCATAGTTGTATTCGCACAACTTACTAATATTGCAATAATTGCAAATAAAAACAGGAACTTTTTCATATTGCTTATTTTCTTTATTTCTTTTTATTCTTACGAACTGACCAACCAAATTTACCAATCTCTTCACCTAATTTATAATAATGCCCGTGTGAATATGCAATAAGTTTGGCGTCTGAAAGGCGAAATTCATCAGTCGCTGGGTCAATATAACGATCATCGGCTTGCACATTTACTACATTAGCAATGAACATGTGGTGAGAGCCCAACTCTTTGATTTCTATCACCTCGCACTCAATACTAAGAGGCGATTCAAGAATGATTGGAGCCGACACCTTTTGTGCCTTTTGGGGAGTAAGGTGCATCTCTTGAAACTTATTATAATACTTTCCGCTGCGAACACCACACCAATCGGTTGCTCGAGCCATATCTTCGTTGGTTAGGTTAATAACAAAGCTCTTTGTGCGCTTGATAATATCGTACGAATGGCGCTCGGGGCGAACCGAAATATAGCACATCGCAGGATTGGTACAGATAGTACCCACCCATGCCACTGTGAGCATATTATATTCCTCTTCAGTCTCCCCACACGAGATAAGCACCGCAGGCAACGGATATATAAGCGTGCCAGGTTTCCATTGTTGTTTGTTATATTTCATTGTTTTATTATTTACTTTAGACATGATTTTATTTTTAAACGTAAATTTACGCTAATTATCCATTAATTAAAAAACAATTTACGAATAATTTTTGATAATTTATGTTATAAATTATTTTCTACGTTTCTTTTTATCGAAAAAGGCTTTGCGTTCTTGTTCGTAATGACGAGGTTTATTTCGTGGTTCCTCTGCAGATGCAGTATATCGTGTTCCTACTCCATTAGAACTTTCAAACAATCTATCGGCTATATCAGGGCGACGGATTTTTTGCAAAAACAGCTTAATTGCACGACGTTCTTCAGGCTTATACCAAAAGAAAAACTGACGCTGAGCAAGTTTATCATCCTTAGTGCGTGCCACATAAACAGGTTGCAATGTATATGGGTCAAGACCTGTATGATACATCTCAGTGGCAAGTGTCATTGGCGTAGGCGTAAAGTCTTGTACCTGCTCGAGTTGAAAATTAAGTCGCTTAGTTTCAATAGCCAACTCAGCCATATCAATAGGCTCACAACCAGGATGACTTGATATGAAATAAGGTATAATTTGCTGATTGAGATGCTCCGATTCGTTGATGCGGTCGAAAGTCTGCTTGAATTGCTTGAACAACGAGAAACTTGGCTTACGCATCACCGAAAGCACTCTATCCGACGTATGCTCAGGGGCTACTTTCAAACGACCACTAACATGATTTTTAATAAGTTCTCGCGCATATTCGGCATTAGTACGATTGACCTCCTCCGAATCAGTACGATGCATCACAACATCATAGCGCACACCACTACCTATAAAACTCTTTTTAATGCTTGGTAAAGCATCTACAGCTTGATACATCTCAAGCAAAGGAGCATGGTCGGTATTCATATTCTTGCACACCGATGGATAGGCGCATGATGGTCGTTTACACTTAGCGCAGAGTTCTTGATTCTTACCTCGCATCATGTACATATTGGCGCTCGGCCCGCCCAAATCGCTAAGATAACCTTTGAAATCTGGGTCTGCAGCAAGAGTTTTAACCTCTTTAAGTATAGATTCCAACGAGCGTGACACCACAAATTTGCCTTGGTGCATAGAGATAGTGCAGAAAGCACAACCACCCCAACATCCACGATGAGTATTCACCGACCAACGAATCATATCAAATGCAGGGATAGTCTTACCCTTATATTTTGGATGAGGCTGACGAGTGAATGGAAGTTCATAGACAGCATCCAACTCCTCTGTCGTCATAGGCGAATAAGGAGGTTGCACCACAACATACTCTTTCTCCACAGGCTGCACCAACACAGTCTGATTCAGTTTATTACTCTCCTCCTCTATAGTTTTGAATGTTGCAGCGGATATTTTCTTATTCTTTGCGCACTCTTCGTGCGATGCAAGTTCAATAATATTATCATCTACTGGCTTAGTAACAGACAAATACCCTACTTGTCGCATATCGTGGCAATCCTCAATAGATTGACCAGCAGAGAGTCGGCGCACAAGTTCGCGCATAGGTTTCTCGCCCATACCGTATATGAGTAAGTCAGCCTTAGTATCTACAAGAATTGATTTATGATACGAATCATCCCAATAGTCGTAGTGCGAAAAACGACGCAACGAAGCCTCAATGCCACCTATCACAAGAGGCACATCGGGATATAATTGTTTGATTATCTTGGCATAAGTGATAGTAGCACGATCAGGACGCATACCAGCTTTGCCATCAGGCGTATAGGCATCGTTTGAGCGCAAACGCTTGTTAGCAGTATAGTGATTAACCATCGAGTCCATACATCCACCCGAAATAGCAAAGAAACGACGAGGACGCCCCATCTTCGTGAAATCACGATGGTCGCCACGCCAATCAGGCTGAGGCACAATAGCCACACGCCACCCTTCCGACTCAATAACACGTCCGATTACAGCCGCCCCAAACGACGGATGGTCAACATAAGCATCGCCCGAAAAAAGCACCACATCCACCTCATCCCATCCACGTATTTCGAGTTCTTTCTTTGTAGTAGGCAAAAAATCAGAGAGTTGATATTTCATAAAACAAGACACAACAAATACGGAAATCACATTCTTTAGGTTTAGAAATATGCGATTTCCTCCATTTTTTAAGTTTACGATACAAAGTTAGGCATATTTTTTCAATTATACAAAGTTTTTATAGAATAATAATCGGCAAATACTCAATGTAAAAATAGCACTTTACTTCAGCATAGGTTGCTTGCACCTTGCTTGAGGGCAAGACAAAAAAAAGAGACGCAACTTTGTGCGTCTCTACTTTATTATTTAATTGCTTCGATTATGTAGTTGATTGCTTCGTCCAT
>JAFYMM010000184.1 GCA_017550055.1 Paludibacteraceae bacterium | reverse complement strand
TCGTCAATCATACCTGCGATTTGGACATATCCACCAAGAGGCAACCAACCGATACCATATTCGGTGTCGCGCCAAGTTGCTTTTTCGCTTTTTGACGCTTCATCAGTAGGTTGTGATGCATCTTTTTTGTCTTTGAAAAACGACCATTTTTTAGTCTTAGGATTGTATTTTACAAGATAGAACCAGGGGTTGAAGAATAAGAAAAATTTGTCAACTCTGATTCCAAAAATGCGGGCAAACATATAGTGCCCAAATTCGTGAATGATTACAAGAAGAGATAGTGCGGCAACTAATTGGCCTGCTTTAAGAAGAAATGCTTCCATTAATGTTTCAATTGTTTTACGAGCGACTCGGCATATTGACGTGTCGCAGAATTAGTATTAACATAATCTTCGTAAGAGGGTGATGCAATGAATGGCATGGCCTCTAAAGATTGTAGAATTATCTTATAAATGTCGAGAAACCCGATTTGTTCATGCAAAAATGCAGCAACTGCAATTTCGTTGGCAGCGTTTATCACACAAGCCGAGTTGCCACCCTTTTCAAGTGCAAAGTAACTGAGGTTGATTCCTGGGAATCGTTCCACATCGGGTGCCTCAAAAGTGAGGTTGGTATAATCTGATAGTTGCAATCCTCGCTCAGAAGTTTCCAATCGAGTGGCATCGCCAAGAGCATAGCGAATAGGTAGGTGCATGTCGGGAACTCCGAGTTGAGCTTTTACAGCACCATCTACAAATTCTACCATTGAGTGGATAATTGATTGTGGATGCACTACAGCCTCAATGCGATTAGCCTCGATGCCAAACAACCAATGTGCTTCTATGATTTCAAACGCTTTGTTGAGCATTGTTGCTGAGTCGATTGTGATTTTTGCTCCCATATCCCAGTTGGGGTGGCGAAGAGCATCTTTCACAGTCACACTCTTTAATCTCTCGGCTTCAAAAGTACGGAATGGACCTCCCGATGCTGTGATGATTAGTTTTTTTATTGTAGTAGGATCTTCCCCCACAAGGCATTGATATATAGCCGAATGTTCAGAGTCAACGGGTATAACCTTTGATTTTGACTCTTTGAGAAGATTTGTGACTAATTCACCAGCCACAACAAGAGTTTCTTTATTGGCAAGGGCGATATCTTTACCCGCTTTAATTGCGCTGATTGTAGGTGCTAATCCACTATAACCCACTGTAGCAGTTACTA
This sequence comes from Paludibacteraceae bacterium, assembly GCA_017550055.1. GTDB lineage: Bacteria > Bacteroidota > Bacteroidia > Bacteroidales > Paludibacteraceae > Aphodosoma. The sequence continues at coordinate 521 of JAFYMM010000184.1, read as the reverse complement.
CAGTATCAACGCAATCAAGAGTCATTGCATCGGCAATGGCTTGTGCGCCTGCAGCTGTTTTGATGCCATGAGGAGCTAAAGCTTCATGCAATTGTGCATATTTGCTTTCGTCGGCAATAATGGCATACTGGGGACGGCATTTTAGTGCTTGCTCAATGAGTTGGTCCACTTTAGAACCTGCAACAAGCACAGTAGCCTTAAATCTATCGGGATACTCGGCAATGATGTCGAGAGTCTGTGTGCCGATTGACCCTGTTGAGCCTAAAATTGCTATGTTTTTATGTTGATTCACAATTTGAAAAATTTGTTTATTATTTGGTGTATATACCAATTTGCAAATTTAACGAATAAAATCCAATCATTCAACCTCAAATACCTTAATTAATATAAAAAGAGTAGTGTGAAAACCAATAATTCTGCAACAATTGCTCGAACAATCAACACGTATTATTCGTTATGTGGGTAATTAACGATTTGAGATATTTGTTTAATTAAAATCTACAAAACTATGAAGAAGAATT
>JAFYMM010000183.1 GCA_017550055.1 Paludibacteraceae bacterium | reverse complement strand
TCGGTGTAGAGTAGTTCTGATGGTTTTAATTGATAATTGCCATAACGATAGGCTTTTGCACCAGCAGACTTTTTATTATGTTTTGTAGTTAAACCACCATCGCAAGAATAATAAAGAGCAAAGTCAGTACTATTCTTTTGATCGGCAACAAGACTATCTTGATCGACACCCATATACCAAGCATAACCAGAAGAGCCATGATGTTTCCAATTAGCATTTTCAACAGGATTTTCAAAATTGTTAGTATAAGGGAATGAAGAGATCATAGATGGAAGAGTTTTGTAAGTGCCAGCATGTACGAAATCAGAAGCATCTTGTTCGGTACACAATGCTCTTACATAGACATCATAATTAACCTCAGAAAGCAATGAGTTAATAGTAAATTCTTTGCTTGTGAAAGATATTGTATCAACACCACGACTATAAGCATAAGATGGAGACACAGCTACAGAATCAAGATTGAATCCACTAAAACCATAAATAGCTTCATAACGAACAGCACCCTCGTGTTTGAAATCAAGAGAGATAGAGTTGTCAGTTACAGCTTTAGTTGAGAAAGAGTTAGGTGTGTAACAACTTGGAATATAATCAACAACAACCTCATCAATATAGAATGTTGCATACTTATATGCTGAGAAAAGTTCTACGTTGTAAGCATAATCAACTTTGAAAGCGATGTGTTTAGCTGTACCATTGTAACCAGAGAGTTCCAATCTAGCATAGTTGAATTTACCTAACTGTTCAGGCTCAAAAATCAAAGTATCGAGAGGAGTAAATGTGCCAGCAATATTATTCACATCACTAACGACACCAAGAGTGATAGCACGTCTCATTGCAGGATAAGTACTTACTGCACCTGCATAGATATTACACTCAAGGTAACAATCACTTAGTTTGTCCACGATTAACTCAGGAGATACTAAGTAAATATCAGTAGAACCAGAAGTGTACATATAAGCACCCTTAGTTCCTGAACTAGCGGTAGAACCAATTGTAGGATAAGAGACATCACCATCTTTGTAATAACCATACCAATCGTGTGGACATGCTCCGTAAGAAGCAACATAAGGATTGTCTTCAAAACCATCGATGAAAGGAATAGCTTTCGCAAGAGAGTCGGCAGCAAATCCAGAAGTTACGAGTTGCCACTCATTGCAAAGAGTATCGGCAGTTGAACGTGCATAGAAGAAATACTCTTTATGATTTTTCAAACCATCGATAGTTACATTCTTAGATGTACCAACTACAGGAGGATAGATACTATCATTATCTAAAGATGAACTAGAATTTAGAGCACTATTAGTAGCCTTAACAACATACGAACTAGGAACCTCGCTGAATTCGAGCGTAATAGACGATGGAGTTGTAGAAACAACTTCAGCTTCGAAACGAGGACAATCATCGATTAATTCAAACTCAACATCATCGATATAAATATTATTTTTAATACCAAAGTTACTATAGAATGCTACAAACTTACCAGTGTCGCCATTAAGGTCGTATTTGTAAGAATCCAAATAAACTTCGTAAGGATAAGAACTGTAGTGGATGTTTTCGATGGTATCGACAGGCATGAATGTTTCGAAGTTGTAAGGGTTAGTAACCACACCGACAATAACAGAGCGAGCATAGTCGTAGCTACCACAACCTGAGTACGCATAAGACGAACCAGTCCAAGCTTTGAATTTAACTTTGTAGTCAGTAATCTTATCGATATCCAAACTTGGAGTAATCGCATATGTACCATTAATGCTAGGTTTGTTTGTAGTAGAAACAATAGCACCATTAGTAGAAGAGAGCAATAGACAATTACCACCTGATGTTGCAACTTTTACATAAGTCAAAATAGATTGACTAGATTGATATTCTCCAACTGTTTTACCAACGAACCAACAATCAGGAGTAGTACCTGTAGCAGCATCAGAGAAGTCAGCGAAGAAAGATTCTACAGGCATTGCAGGACAATATGTACTAAATGTATAATCTACAGCATAGTCGGTATACATATTTTGACAGAATGCTTTGATATATACATAATAGTCTTGATTAATAGTAAGTTCATTGACTCTGACATTGTGAGCACCAACAACAGTGTCGACAGAAACGATAGCAGCTTCGTTAGCAAAGCTTGGCAATCTACCTGCTTTATAGTCATCTAAGTCAACCAAATCATTCTCAGACAATATAGTATTTGCTACAACAACGATAAACTCATTAGCATCAGATTGCCAGTTGATAGTAGCTGCATTAGGAGTTACATCAGAAGCATAAATATCGTAAGGAATATCGCAAGGAGCCGCAATGTTAACCTCAATATTATCAACATAAAGAGTATCAAGGTTTTTACCACCTTCATAGTCAGAAGCATAACTTGGATTCATTGTAAACTTATCAGTTTCACGAATTGCGATATATTTACCGTTACCAGTATATTCATTGAACTTAACCACAACACGTTCCCAAGTTGTTTGTTTTGAAGGTTTAAGTAAAGCAACTTGTTCGAAAGTATTCATATCCATAGGGTCAGTCATCACACCAACAGCAATTTCTTGCGTATTCCAATACATTTGAGCAGATTGGTGAGAGAAGATACGGAATGAAACTTGCAAAGAATCGATAGGTTTATCGAATTCAGGCAAAGCTACATAGTTGCGAGAAGATGAAGAATATTTTTTAAAGATAGGGAACGACTGATTACTATTATAACCACGAGTATTTGTTACACAAGGATAGTAATACTTATTGTCATAACGACCAGAAGGAGTTGCATTAGGAATATTACGAGACCATTGTTTTGCGTACATACAATCGGCAGTAAATCCAGTCCAGATGCGGCAACCAGGTTCAGCGCTTTCGAAATCTTGAACATAAGGTATAGTATGTACAGTAGGACAGAAAGTTTCGAATTTGTTAACCATAGTCCACTCGCCACCAACGCCATCGCAAACAGGTTGAATCCAATAGTAATATGTTTGATAAGGATATATCAAACCAGTGATTTCAGCTTTAGGAGCAGTTACTTTACCTTTGAATGCAAATTCTAAATCATCGTTTTCAGTGAATAGATTTTTGTCATATTCAGTAATAGCAATTCTAACATTCCATTCAGAAACACCATTAGCAGTCCAAGTAATTGTAGCTTTAGAAGGGTCGTCAGGATTAACTTCAGCAGCAATATTAGATGGAGATTTGCAATCTAAAGATCTAGAGAATGTTACGTCATCGACACTAACTTTATTAGTATAACCAGAAGATGTAGTAACAAATTCGAAAGCTTCTGATTTGATAGCGAAGAACTTACCTTGAGCTTGAGGATAAGTGCTGAAATCATACTCATAATAGCCATATTCGAGATAGCTAGGTTCGATAGTATCGATAGGAATAAACGAATTCATATCGTTAGCATCTGTCATACAGCCAATAGTAGCTTTAGATTTATAGTTAGTGGTATTTGAAGCAGGATTGAGAGAAGAAGAACCAAGTCGAGCTACAGCATAGAAAGATACTTTAGTTTTAGTAATATCGTCTACTTCAGGGAATACTGCAATAGTAATAGGATCATAAAAATAACCACAACCAATAGAGAACTCTTTTCCACTTCTTGGTCTTGCCAAAATATAGTTTGAAGTGGCCCATCCAGCTGTAGCAGAATCTTCTACAAGGAAAGTATATGAAGAATAAGTAAAAAGAGGTTTGATAATATTAGGGACTTTATAAGAAGACGACGACCATCCATTCATATCAATAGAATGAACAGAGTTTTTCTCGAAATCGATAGTATAAGGGAATGTACTAACATCTAAACGACCTGGCATTTCGACATATCGAGGGAAAGCCCATCTACCTTTTTTATCACCTTTGACAGCACGAACATAAACTTGGTATCTTGCATCAGGAGTGAGGTCGCTGATAACACCCATGTTTGCGATAGTGTGTTTAGAGAGAACTTCTACTGTATCAGGGAAATCTTGACCACGGTCAATACCATAATCATAAGGAGAGAGAACTACTTCGTAAGAGTCGTATTGTTGTTCGAATTTGAACTGCATTGTAGATGCAGAAGTCATCATGATATCGAATTGAGGAGTAACCACTTCTTTGCGAGGCTCGATAATAAGGTTATCGATACAGAAACGGTTAGATTTGTCGAAATCAGACATGAAAGCAATATATTTACCTTCGCCTGTGTAGTTTTCGAAAGAAACAACAAATTCCTCGTTGATATATTGACGAGTGTTGAGAATCGTTTTAACAGGAACGAAAGTAGAACGGTCTTCAGGGTCAGTCATCACACCGACAATAATGCCATGTTGATCTGCAGTATACTCGTAATATGTGAAAGTTTCGAAAGTAATTTGCAAATCTTTGACTGCCATATTGTTGATTTCAGGAGTAGCAGCATAAGACCAAGTATTAGCAGGCAATGAACCTAAATAGCTATGACAAGGAGTTTTATCAGTATAAAATGCGAAAACCAAAGCAGATGAACCATCGGCAGAAGCACCATATTTCCAGTCAGTAAGATTAGCATTGCTATAAGGTTTATAATTATCTTTAGCAGCAGCATAATACCAACCATCCATGAAATAAGGAGTAGCACTAGTATATTCAACACCTTCAGGTCTTTCGAATGAGATAGTATCTGGCACATTGATAATGTTGGCAGTTTTGATTTCGAGATAAGCCCAAGCCGAGATTTCGTGCTCACATTGAGACATCACATAGCAATGGTATTTTGTTCCTTGGATAAGGTTAGCAAAATCAATAGAAACACCATCAGTAGTAGTATCGCAAACTAATTCAGTTGAAGGAGATGCGAGTTCGGCTGCTGTGAGCGAATCTTTTGAAAGTTTCACATAGAAATACTCAGCATCGAACGAACCAGTCCAGTTAACTGTGATAGAGTTGTTAGTTACGTTTGAAGTGTAAAGGCCTTCAGGGTCGAAACAGCTAGGAGTAGAACGTACAACAACATCGTCGATAACGATACCACGACCTAAATTGTCAACAGCTTCGAAAGCAAGTTGAACATAAGTTTGAGAAGGCAAGAAGATAGAGTCACGTTGCCATCTTGCGATATAATTATCGTAAGAAGCAATAGTGTTCCAATTGCCTTCGGCAGAAGTACGACACAAAACGCGAAGAGTGTCGAAGTCGCCACTCCATTTGTCTTGAGCGTGAGAGAAGATAAGAACTGGTTGGAACAACGCAGCCACATCCACAGGAGGAAGGATTAAACGAGTAACGGCTTTTTGAGTAACGCCTGTTGTATTGCGGAACGCAATACGAGCGAGACTATCAGAAGCACCATTAGGATAGGTTAAGTCTGCACTTTCACCTACCCACGCGATTGAACCGACAACATTTTCTTGCGTCCAACCAGCAGGAATACCTTTTTCAAAACTTTCGTCTATGACTATGCCATAAGCGGGGTCCATAGTCTGAGCCAAAATAGAAAAAGGCAAAAAGAGCATTGCTACGAAAGCAATCATTTTTTGTAAATCTCTTTTCATGATTTTTAGTTTTAAGTTAAACAGTTAAATATATAATAAAAAAATTAAGGTTCAGTTTGAGTTATTATACCTTATAAAATATAGAATTCAAAAAGGTACTTATTGTATTTTTGCGAGTATTTTGAAGGTACGGTGAGGGTTGCTTGCAGTATGCTGTATCCTAT
>JAFYMM010000182.1 GCA_017550055.1 Paludibacteraceae bacterium | reverse complement strand
GTAGTTGATGTCAAATTCTTTGATAATGTGTAGGGCTTCTTCTTGCACAACGATTTGATTAAACATCATAGCTCCGCCCCACATACCACCTCCGGGTGATAGTTTTCGGTCGAATTGGGCAACTTTTAGTCCTGCTTTAGCGAGATAATAGGCAGCAACAATGCCTGAAGGTCCACCACCTACGATGGCTACGTCTAAGTCGAGGTTTCGTTCTAATTTGTTGAAATAGGTAGAGATAATACCATGAGATACATTTTTTTCAATCATAGTTGTAATGTTTTTAGGGTTTATAAATTAGTAATGATATTTATGATGTCTTGCATTTCTTTTATTGGGTTGTTGGCATTGAGTATGCTACCACTGAGGGCTATACCATTGACTCCGTTGGCTAATAATTGTGGTATGTCGTCTTTGCCGATGCCTCCTATGGCTACGAGGGGGATGTGGATGTTGTTGTCGTGCATCTGTTTTATTATTAGTTTGTAGCCTTCGATGCCAAGTATGGTGGCAAGATTTTTCTTGGTTGAAGTAAAGCGAAAAGGTCCACAGCCGAAATAGTCGGGGGTAGCACCTTGTAGGTGGTGCAGAATGTCATCGAATGAGTTGACGGTGGCACCTATAATAAATTGGTTGCCAAGTATTTTTCTTGCTTCGGCAACGGGCATATCGTTTTTGCCAAGATGCACACCATCGGCATTTATCTTTTTGGCAAGCAGCACATTGTCGTCAATGATGAAAGTGGCATTGTAGGTGTTGCACATGTTTTGTACTATGAGGGCTGTTTCCTCCATCAAGGTGGGGTCGGCATCCTTCATGCGCAGTTGTATCCAACGGCAACCACCTTCTAAGGCTATGCGAGCAGAGTCGATGTTGGAGTAGCGGTCGTTGTGGTGGGTTATGAACTGCAATTTGTAGTTATTTGATGTCATGGATTAGCATTTTTAGTGGGTTAAAGCCATGATTGACCGGGCCGAAGCCGTGTCCAATTTTGATGTTGGCTCCTGCGGTGATGGCTTGTGTGATGTAGTCCTTAGCAGGAGAAATGGCTTGGTGCATGTCGAGACCTCTTGCCATGAATGCAGTGATGGCTGAGGATAGGGTGCAACCCGTGCCGTGAATGTTTTGGGTGGAAATAGTGTCGGTGGAAAAAGTGGAAGATTGTATTCCGTTTGCTGATTTCGTGAATAGGATGTCGGTTTTGGTGTTGCCTTCTTCGTGACCTCCTTTTAGAAGAATTGCGTTAACGCCGTAATCCATAAGGTGATGCGCGGCTTTTTCTTTGTCGGAGAACGATGTGAGGGACATAGAGGTGAGCGCCTGCATCTCTGGGATGTTGGGCGTGATGAGGGTCGAAATAGGGAGAAGTTTTTGTTTTAGAACCTCTTGCGCTTCGAGGGAGAGTAGGCGATGACCACTGCTAGATACGATGACGGGGTCGAGAATGATGGGGATAGAATAGTGGCTAAGTGCTTCAGCTACAGTGCGCACTATCTCGGCGTTGGAGAGCATCCCTATCTTGATGAAAGATGGGTGTAGGTCCTCAATAACGGCAACGATTTGGTCGTAAACCATTTGAGGAGCGATTGCTAATTGAGAGTGTACGCCTTGAGTGTTTTGCGCAGTGATGGCTGTTATGGCTGTTGCGCCATAAACACCAAGAGAGGAAAAAGTTTTGAGATCGGCTTGAATTCCAGCTCCACCAGACGAGTCGGAGCCAGCAATTGATAGAACAATTGGATAGGATTTTTGTTGATTCATACCACTATTTTTTTCAGATTACTATTTGCTCTAAATAGTGGTATGTGATACGCGATTTGTATCTTTTGTGTGTGAACGAAATTTATCGTTTTTTGTTGTAAACGTAAACTATCGTAGAAAATTAAACGTAAATTATCTATGAATGGATAATTTACGTTAAATATACTCCAACCTTCCAGCGTCAGCATTATCTGTACTGGTGCAATGTGTATAATCTCAGCCACGGTAGC
>JAFYMM010000181.1 GCA_017550055.1 Paludibacteraceae bacterium | reverse complement strand
GTTATTCACTAATCATTAATAACTAATCACTATATGAACCCACTTCCATTTCAAGTATTTTCGTGCTCTGCTAGCCGTTATTTTGCGGAAAAAATTTGCGCTTCTCTTGGTTGTGAATTAGGCAAAAGCACTTACACTCGTTTCTCTGACGGTGAATTTGGTATCTCTTACGACGAAACAATCCGTGGTCGTTATGTATTCATTGTTCAATCTACTTTCCCTTCTGCCGACAATTTGATGGAATTGCTCCTTATGATTGATGCTGCAAAACGTGCTTCTGCAGGTAAAATCATTGCTGTAATGCCTTATTTCGGTTGGGCTCGTCAAGACCGCAAAGATAAACCTCGCGTTGCTATCGGTGCAAAACTCGTAGCTGATATGCTCCACGTTGCTGGTGTTGACCGTATTGTTACAATGGACCTTCACGCTGACCAAATTCAAGGCTTCTTCGACATCCCTGTAGATCACCTCTATGCTTCTACTGTGTATGTTCCTTTTATCAAGAGCCTCAACATTGATAATCTCGTAATTGCATCTCCAGACATAGGTGGTTCTAAACGTGCTCATACTTATGCTAAACACCTTGATGTGCCACTTGTACTTTGCCACAAAACTCGCGAAAAAGCTAACGTTGTGAGCAATATGAGTATCATCGGTGATGTTAAAGATAAAAACATTCTTATCGTGGACGACATGGCTGATACTGCTGGTACACTCTGTAAAGCAGCTGACCTCATGATGGACAATGGAGCTCGCTCTGTTCGCGCTATGGTTACTCACCCTGTTATGTCGGGCAAAGCTATCGAAAACGTAATGAATTCTAAAATGGCTGAGCTTATTTTCACAGATTCTATTCCTTTCGATACAACTAAATGTCCAAAAGTTCGTGTTATTTCTGTTGCTGATATGTTTGCCGAAACTATCATGCAAGTTTACAACCACGAATCAATTTCTGCAAAATATCTTTTATAATTATAAAAGGCTGTGTTGTGTATGCAACACGGCCTTTGTTTTAATTCTACCTTATATATAATATATGGATTTAAAAACATTAGGACGTAATATCCGTCTCACTCGTCAGTCTCAAGGATTAACTCAAGAAATTGTTGCTATGGATCTTGGTTGTTCTTTGAATACTTATACCAAATTTGAACGTGGCGAGACTAATATTCCGTTTACTCGTTTGGCTCAAATTGCAAAATACTTTAATGTCAATGTAGCAGAGCTTGTGCGTGAATCAGGCGAACCTGATATTCGTAATATAGCAGCTGAAATTCTCGATATTAAACGCGATATTCAAGCAATAAAAAATATTTTGGAGCGTTAAGCGAATATGAAAAAGTACGGTTTCCCGCTTTATGCGATAGGTTATATCGTTATTATTATTGCTGTGATTGGATTTGTTTTTAATCCAATCGCTTCGTTGTTTGCATATATTCCATATATTTTTTCTGTAGGAGCAGGTCTTTCTATCATTGGTCGTCTGCTTACACTACCTCAATCTGACGATTTTCGTGTTCGCCGTTTGAATAATATGCTTGCGGTTAGTGCTATTCTCGTTATTGTTTCGGCATATTTGATGTTTAAAGGTGAAAATATGGCAATTCTTACTCTTTTTATTTCTGCTTTCATCGATATTTATACATCATTTAGGTATCCAAAACAATAAGAACCCCATTTTTTATTCATTTAACACAAGCTGTTGTTAAAAACGCGCAATAGATTTAGGTGTAATTGCTATTAAAAACACGAAAAAACATTAAAATCGAAGATTATCTTCTTAAATCTTATACCTCAAGCAAGGTTCAAGCAACCTTCAAGCAAGAAAACAGCCATTTTCGCACTACACATTTGCAAAGTTTGCAAAGTTCAACGTGAGTTTTTTATTATTTATGCAGTATAGACACATAATTAAAACATAAATATTCGGAAAAAGAGACGCCAAAACGCAT
>JAFYMM010000180.1 GCA_017550055.1 Paludibacteraceae bacterium | reverse complement strand
TGCTTGATGTGCATTTCGATCGTCGCAATTTCCAAAAAAAGATGCTCGCAACAGGCATCCTTATCGAACTCGGCGAGAAAGACCTAAGCGCACGCCATCGTGCTGGTATGCTCTATAGTTTCAACAAAGAGCAATATGACAAAATGAAACGTGATGGAACCCTCCGACTTGAATTTTAATAAAACTAAAATAATAATTAAAACGAAGAATAATATGACAAATACACGTATTACTCCTGAATGGATTATAACGCTTAAGCCTAACGAGATTTTTGTTTTTGGTAGTAATTTAGCTGGTCGTCATGCTGGTGGTGCAGCACGTATTGCTACGGATAAATTTGGTGCTGAATGGGGCGTTGGTGTAGGGCGCACGGGACAAACTTATGCTATACCTACGATGCAAGGTGGTGTGGATACGATTCGTCCTTATGTAGATGATTTTATTGAGTATGCTACGCAGCACCCTGAGTTGAATTTCTTGGTTACGCGCATAGGTTGTGGTATTGCTGGTTTTCGTGATGTTGATATTGCACCTCTCTTCGCTAAATGCAAAGATATGCCTAATGTTTGGTTGCCTCATACTTTTTTGATTGTTTTAAGTAATAATGAATAAAGAGTAATAATGAATAAAAAAATAGCCATCTCTCACAATAAGGAGAGATGGCTATTTTTTGTTTTTGGGGTTTATAGTATTATTAAAGATAGTGCCATAAATATCATGCCTACTACTACGCCGAGGATTGAGAGATGGTGGTGTCCATAGCGTTCGGATGTGGGAAGTAGTTCGTCAATAGAGATATAGACCATAATGCCTGCGGTGATGCCGAATATGGCGGCTTCGATTGTGGTGTTCCAAAATGGCATGAGGATGATGAATCCAATCAATGCTCCGAGTGGTTCTGATAGCCCTGCGAGGAGGGAGTATAGTAGTGCTTTCCAGCGACTACCTGTGGCTTGATGTATTGGAACTGCTACGGCTATGCCTTCGGGTATGTTGTGTAGGGCTATGGCAATGATGATGGGTAGTGCTACGTCTAGTCCGTTGAGTGATATGGCAAAGGTGGCTAGCCCTTCGGGGAAGTTGTGTATGGCAATGGATAGGGCGAGCATAATTCCCATGCGGTGGAATTTGTGGGTGTCTTGTAGGTTGTGGGCGTTGCCGACTTGCTCTACGTAGTTCACTTCGTGGGGATTTTCGCCTTCTGGGATTAGGAAGTCGATGAGGGCGATGAGTCCCATGCCTCCGAAGAATGATAGGCATGTGGCAAGCATTGCTTTTTCGCCATAGTATGTTTCAAATCCTTTTAATGCTTCGGGGAATATGTCTGTGAATGACACGAATAGCATTACGCCAGCCGAGAATCCGAGGGCGATGGTGAGGAAGTGTACGTTGTCGCGCTTTGTGAAAAACGCAATGAGTCCGCCTAATCCAGTGGAAAGTCCTGCTATTAGGGTTAGTATAAAGGCTAATATGATATTTTCGGTTGTCATAAATTATATCTATTTTTATGCAAAGATAATACAATTTATTTGAATTTTGGGTTTGAGGGGGTGTGAATTTTAATTAAAATGGTTGAGATGGTGGATTGTTGTTTGTTTGCAGTAATGGTTATGGTATATTTATAGTATATTTATCCTATGTTTATAGTATGTTTATGGTATATTTATAGTATGTTGAGGGTATTATGAGGTTAGGGTGTTGTAGGTGTGTGGATTTTTTTGTAACTTTGCAGTCGTAAAATAATCATTAGCATAGTTATGTCGGACAAAAAGTTAGAAGAAATAGTGCCATTGTTGCAGGATGAGAAGACGCGTTCGCGTGCTTTCTCGCAGATGGTTAGGCTGACGCAGAGTCGGTTGTATTGGCATATTCGTAAGATGGTGTTGGTGCATGAGGATGCTGATGATGTGTTGCAAAATACTTATTTGAAGGCTTGGCGGTCGGTGGAGTCGTTTCGTGGTGAGAGTGGTTTGTACACTTGGCTTTATAGGATTGCGACGAATGAGACGTTGACTTTTTTGGCTCAACAGAGGTTGAAAAATGTGGCTACGTCGATTGATTATGAGGAGTTGATGATTTCGCGAATGGAGGCTGATGCTTATTATGAGGGTGATGAGATGATGAAGAAGTTTCAGAGGGCGATACTTGCATTGCCTGAAAAACAGCGACTTGTGTTTAATATGCGTTATTATGATGATATGAAATATGAGGAGATTGCGGAGGTGACGGGTACGAGCGAGGGGGCGTTGAAGGCTTCGTATCATATTGCTGTGAAAAAAATTGAGCAATTTATTAAGGAGGAGGATTAAACTTTTTTGATAGTTGTTAGTCATAAGAGTAGAATGAGAATTGAAAAATAGATTATGAATATGGATATGAATGATAAGCGTTTGCCGTTTGAGGTGCCTGAAAATTATTTCGAGGACTTCGCTGCCCGTATGGATGCGCGTTTGGCTGAAGAGATGAAAAGTGTTCAGCCTGAGGTGGAGACAAAGGGTAAGAGAATTGATTTTCGCCGTTTGGCTGCATTGGTGGCATCGTCGGCGGCTGTGTTTGCTGGATTGTTTGTTGGTGGCGTAGGATTGATGAATATGCAACAACGTGTTGACAATCAAGTTGCTGAGATTGTTGCGCAAGAGTCTTATGTTGATGAGATGCTTGAGATGATGGATATATATCATATTGAGTTGGCTTTGGCAGATGCTGAGTTTGTGAATGAAGATTGATTGTTGTTATAAAAATATAGGTTTATGAAGAAAATAGTTTTATTTTTGGTGTTGGCTATGTCGTTGCCGATGATGGCGCAAGAGAAGTGCGATAGGCCTAAGCATGAGCATCATGTGAGTAGAGCAGAGTGGTTCGCTCAAATGCGTGAGAAGAAATTGGTGTTTCTTGTTGATGCAATGGGTTTGACTGAAACAGAAAAGGCTGCGTTTGCTGTATTGTTTGAGGAGAATGAAACTGAAACGGGTGCATGCTATCGTGAGATGCGTTCGGCTAAGAAATTGATGAGCGCTGAGCCAACGGAAGAGGAGTATAAAAATGCAGTGAAAGTGGTGCGAATTCAGATGTTGAAGATAGCTCAATTGCGTGCAGATTACCTCGAAAAGCTTGAAAAAATAATGTCTGCGGAGAAAATTTATAAACTCTACGAAGCTGAAGAGGCTTATAAGAAGCTGTTAATTAGCGATATGGGTAGAGGTAAGCGAGTAGAGAAAAAATAATTGCGAAAATATTTGGTAGTTTCAATAAAATGTAGTACCTTTGCATTCGCAAAAGCAAGGTTCCTTGGCCGAGTGGCTAGGCACCGGTCTGCAAAACCGTCTACAGCAGTTCGAATCTGCTAGGAACCTCAGAAAAAAGACTGATTCAAATTTGAGTCAGTCTTTTTTTTGTGTGTAAGATATTTAGGTGGATATTTATTTCCTCTCTTTTGGATTTTTACTATTTAACGTGAGTTCGATATAATTTTATCTCTCACGGAATGCACGGAATTCTATCGCTTTCAGCTCAAGGACCGTTGGTTCACGGAAAATTTTGTTTATCTTTTGTTTATTTCCCACAGATAACACAGATTTTATTGATTTTTGCCATCCGGATTTAATAATTCGCTCTTTGACTACGTCAAAATCGCTCTACGGATGACACAGATGCCATGCGGCGTTTTATATCG
>JAFYMM010000027.1 GCA_017550055.1 Paludibacteraceae bacterium | reverse complement strand
TTACTATTTTCATATCAATTTAGTAATAAGTAATAAGTAGAAAGTATAAAGACTTAATACATTTCATCTTACTACTGACGACTTATTACTTTGTACTTATTAAATTCGAGCTTTTATTGCTTTTGATGCTTCTTCGTAGCCAGGTTTGTCGAGAAGGGCAAACATATTCTTTTTGTAAGCCTCAACGCCAGGTTGGTCGAATGGGTTAACGCCAAGGATATAACCACTTATACCACAAGCTTTTTCGAAGAAATAGAGCAACTCACCGAGATAGAACTCGTTCAAACGAGGCAATGTGATTTTCAAGTTAGGCACACCACCATCGACGTGCGCAAGCATAGTGCCGAGTTCGGCCATTTTGTTTACTTCATCAACACGACGACCTGCGAGGAAGTTAAGACCATCGAGATTAGCCTCGTTAGAAGGCACGCGAACTTCGTGTTCCATAGTTTCGACAGAGATAACAGTTTCGAACAATGTGCGTTCGCCATCTTGAATATATTGACCCATTGAGTGAAGGTCGGTAGTGAAATCGACTGATGCAGGGAAAATACCTTTACCCTCTTTGCCTTCACTCTCTCCATAAAGTTGTTTCCACCACTCAGATACATAGTGCAATTTAGGATGGAAATTAACCAAAATCTCAACTTTTTTGCCTGAACGATAAAGTTCGTTACGCACAGCAGCATATTGCGCAGCCAAGTTATTTTCAAACTCAACGCCCAATCCGCAAGCCTCTTGCATACGGCGTGCACCATTGACAAACTCTCTGATACTGAAGCCTGCAACAGCAATTGGCACCAAACCTACAGGAGTGAGAACAGAGAAACGACCACCCACGTTATCTTCAATTACGAAAGTTTTGTAACCCTCTTGAGTAGCCAATGTGCGCAACGCACCACGACTGCGGTCGGTGATACAAACAATAAGGTCTTTAGCTACTTCGCGGCCAACTTGCTCTTCGAGTTGAGTTTTGAGCATACGGAATGCGATAGCAGGTTCGGTAGTTGTACCAGATTTAGAGATTGATACGATACCAAAACGTTTGCCTTTCAACATCTCTTGCAATTCGTAGAGATAATCTTCGCCAATATTTTGACCAGCATAAACAACCACAGGATTTTTACGATCGCGTTGCAACCAATCAAAGCTATTATTTAATGCATCAATCACTGCTTTTGCACCGAGATATGAGCCACCAATACCCACAACTACAACCACTTCGCACTCGCGACGCAAAGTAGCTGCAACATTTTCAATATCAGCCAACAACTCATCGGTCAAATCAGTTGGCAAAGTGGGCCAACCAAGAAAATCGTTACCTTTGCCTGTGCCATTGTGCAAAGCCTCTTGAGCCTCTGCTACAGGTTGTTTATAACCTTTTACGGCCTCTTCACTAATGAAGCCATATGCTTTATTTGCATTAAATTTAATCATAATTTTATAATTTGAAATGTGAAATGTGAAATGTGAAAGTTAAAGCAATGCAAAATGTATCAATATCAAATTTCAACTTTCAAATTTCAACTTTCAACTTGTTTTACATTAATTGTTTTATAAGTTCTTTCATTACGATTGATGGCGAACGACGTTGATACAAAATGGCATAAACAGCCTCGAGAATAGGCATATTCACTTGGTATTTCTCATTGATTTCGTGAATACATTTTGTACCATAATACCCTTCGGCAATCATCTCCATTTCCATTTGAGCAGTTTTCACCGAATAGCCTTTACCAATCATAGAACCGAAAGTACGGTTGCGCGAGAATTTAGAGTATGCTGTAACAAGCAAGTCGCCTAGATAGACACTCTCTTGCACGTTGCGGTGGAAAGGATGCACAGCATTACAGAAACGGTTCATCTCTTGAATTGAATTAGAGACAAGAATAGCTTGGAAGTTATCGCCATATTTCAAACCATGGCAAATA
>JAFYMM010000179.1 GCA_017550055.1 Paludibacteraceae bacterium | reverse complement strand
TAGCCTCTTGCTCTGCTTTTATACGAGCTTCTTCTGCTGCTTTTTCACGAGCTATACGCTCTTGTTCTGCTTTCTCACGGGCAATTCGCTCCTCTTCTGCACGACGCTTAGCCTCTTCTGCTGCTTGCTTACGCTTCTTTTCAGCTTCCAATGCAACCGAAGGATCTTCTTGTGTCATCAAATCCTTTTCAGATGGCGATGAAACCTCAGGAGATGCTGGTGGAGGTGTAGGCGTTGGCACAGGTGCTGCCTCTGGTGCTGGTGTTGGATTTGGCATACTCTCACCAAAACCTTCATCGGCATACCCTAACGAAACCATAACACCCTCATCCATCTCATTTTTGTGTGCTGTCATTCCGCAAAACAACAATATCAACAATATGATGATGCAAATTATGGTTGTGGCAACGCCCGATTGTATTTCTGATTTTTTTAGTTTCATTATTCTTTTACTTTAGTAGCTATCACCAACTTAAGGCGATTTTCGTTAGCTATATCAAGTATTTTCACTATTTCACGATAAGGCACCAATTCATCTGCATGCAATGCTACATAAGTAGTTGAATCGGCCGCATATACAGTTTGCAAGTATGGTTCTATCTCCTCAAAATGCACCGCACGTGGTTTCGAGCCATTATCTGCAATACTATATTCGCCTTCTGCCGTGATACCTATTTTCACAATATTTGCCTTAGTCGCGGTCTTAGCCGAACTTTGAGGCAAATTCACTTTCATATCGTTTGGTGCCGACATCGTTGATGCTATCATAAAAAACAATAGCAACAAGAAGATAATGTCGGTCATCGACGACATCGAAAATGAAGCATCTATTTTATTTGATTTCTTTAAAGCCATGATTATTTTCCTGCTGCAGGTTCGTTCAACAAATCAAGGAATTCCATGCTACGCATTTCAAGACGACGCATTACTTCATTCACTCGGCCCACAAGATAGTTATATGCAAAGTAAGCGCATACACCTACGATAAGACCTGCCACTGTAGTAACCATCGCTGTATAAATACCACCCGACAATTGACTAAGGTTGATAGTATTTCCTCCCGCTTGCTCCATTTCAAAGAATGCTTGCACCATACCCATTACGGTTCCTAAGAAACCCAACATCGGAGCTCCACCAGAGATGGTTGCCAACAACGAGAGTCCTTTTTCAAGTCGTGCAATCTCAATGTTACCTACATTCTCAATTGCCACCAACACATCCGACATCGGACGACCAAGACGCGAAATACCTTTCTCAATCATACGAGCCGATGGCGATTTTGTATCACGACACAATTTCAATGCTGCATCCAATTTGCCATCGTAGATATAATCTTTAATTCTATCCATAAATGAAACATCCTCTTTCGATGCTTGTTGTGTCACAATCATACGCTCGATAAAGATATAAATTGCCAAAATAAGCATCAATGCAAGTGGAATCATAATCCATCCACCTTCGAGGCACATATCAAAAAAATTAAGTTTCGCTGGCTCTTCAACCACTGGAGCCATTGCGTTCAATGTGTCGGCAACCATGCCTGCCACCATTTGTGTTTCTTGTAAGAAAAGCATATCAATTAAAAGTTTTTTTTATAAATAACGAATTTATTGTAATTTTATTTTAACCTCTGTTCGATATAAAAATTTCCGTGCATTCCGTGAGAGATAAAATTATATCGAACTCACGTTATTTTAAACAATCCAAATAACGTTTGATTGTTTCTTCCAATCCAAGATAAAGTGCATCGCAAATCAATGCATGACCAATCGACACCTCATCAAGATAAGGCACACATTCATGAAAATACGCCAAGTTATGCAAATCAAGGTCATGACCAGCATTAATTCCTAAACCCAATTCATGAGCTGCCACAGCAGCATGCACGTATGGAGCCACAGCCGCCTCTCTATCCTGATGATATTGAGCTGCGTATGGTTCAGTATAAAGTTCTATACGGTCTGCTCCCGTACGAGCCGCAGCCTTAATATTCTCTATGTCTGTACCCACAAATATCGACACTCTAATTCCTTCTGATTTAAACAAATCTACAAGACCTTTCAAATGTTCAAAATTCGCAATACAATCCCATCCTGCATTCGAAGTCAACACTCCTGGCGCATCTGGCACCAATGTCACTTGATGTGGTCGCACTGTTTTCACCAAGTTTATAAATCTCTCATCTGGGTTACCTTCAATATTGAATTCTGTTGTCAATGCTGGCTTCAAATCCAACACATCCTGACCCGTAATATGTCGTTCATCTGGTCTTGGATGCACCGTAATTCCCTGAGCACCAAATTTCTCACAATCCAACGCAACCTTTAATACATCAGGGTTATTTCCACCACGAGCATTACGTATAGTCGCTATCTTATTTACATTTACACTTAGTTGTGTCATAGTTTTTATATATCAAATTTTATTTGTAACTTTGCACTTAAAGACACTTTCTCAAATTGACTACAAAAATACAAAAAAAAGGTCATATCTACACTATTTTCGACTAAAAATTTTAACTATTTTATATATTACTCATTTATGCAAATACTAGTATTCGGTAATAAATATAAACTGAAATTCATCAACTCGGTTAAAGACTTGTTTTTCAAGCTAAAACATCGAGGTGCTAATATCTTGTTCGACAAAGAGTTTGCCCAAGAAATTCAAGCCTCTGGCATGCTCGACATATCCGAATTCAACGTATTCAACAACGATTTTTCGGGCGATATAGCTATCAGCCTCGGCGGCGATGGCACTCTACTCACCACTGCCAACCGCATCGGCAACCGACAAATTCCTATTCTCGGCATAAATCTCGGCCGCTTAGGCTTTCTCACCGATGTCCAAGCCCACGAACTCGACAATCTCGACGACATTATTTTCAACAAAAAATACAAAGTCGACGATCGTATGGTTCTCCGTGCCGAAATCAAATCCTCTCTCCTAACTCCTAATTCCTCGTTAGTAGAATATTCTCTCAACGAAATAGCGGTCCTCAAACAAGACCTATCTTCAATGATCTCCATCGACGTATCTCTCAACGACGAACCTCTTCACACCTACCAAGCCGATGGTCTTTTAGTCTCTACACCAACAGGTTCTACTGCCTATTCACTTAGCGTAGGTGGACCAATCATGATGCCCGAGAATCACAACCTCATCATCGCTCCCGTTGCCTCTCACTCGCTCAATGTCCGTCCACTCATCATCCCCGACAACTGGAAAATCGACCTTAAAGTATCCTCTCGAAGCCACTCCTACCTCGCATCTATCGACGGCCGAAGCATCACAATGCCCGACACAGCAACAATATCAATTTCAAAAGCCGACTACACAGTTCGCATCATACGCCTCGAAGGACACTCTTTCCTCAACACACTCAAAACAAAACTCATGTGGGGTGCCGACGTACGTAGCTAACCAAATACACACTCACAGTGTGTATCAAAACCCCAAAATTCACCTTACCCTCTAGCAAGGTGCAAGCATACTGCTCCGTAGAAAACAGACACACACTCTCATTGTGTATTCTCAAACAAAAAAACTCTAAATTCAACCAAATAATATGAAAATAATCTACATGGGAACCCCCGACTTTGCAGTCGAGCCCCTACGCCGTCTAGTCGATGCTGGCAAAAACATCGTTGCCGTAATCACAATGCCCGACAAACCAGCTGGTCGTGGCCACAAAATCCAATTCTCACCAGTCAAAGAATATGCCCTCAGCGTCGGACTACCTATTCTTCAACCCACCAACCTCAAAGACCCTGAGTTCATCGAAGAACTACGCTCATATCAAGCCGACCTACAAATCGTCGTAGCCTTCCGTATGCTACCCGAAATTGTGTGGAATATGCCACCACTCGGCACATTCAATCTCCACGCCTCTCTCCTCCCACAATATCGCGGAGCAGCCCCAATCAATTGGGCAGTCATCAATGGCGAAACCGAGACCGGCATCACAACCTTCTTCCTCCAACACGAAATCGACACAGGCAACATCATCATGCAAGAAAAAATCACCATTGCCCCTGACGACAATGCCGGCATAGTCCACGACCGCCTCATGATGCTCGGAGCCGACCTCGTACTCAAAACAGTCGAACAAATCGAATCGGGCAATATCTCCTCTATGCCACAACCCGAAGGAGAACTCAAGGCTGCACCAAAAATCTTCAAAGACACTTGCCTCATCAACTTCAACACCACAGCCGAAGCCGTACGCAATCTCGTTCGTGGTCTTGCCCCATATCCAGCAGCATGGATCGAACTCACCGACCCATCAGGCAATACCACAAACATGAAAATCTACGAAGTATCAAAAGAGCTCTGCACACCAACACATCCAGCAGGCACTCTCATTTGCGACGGCAAAAAAATCCTTAAAGTCGCAGTCCTCGATGGC
>JAFYMM010000178.1 GCA_017550055.1 Paludibacteraceae bacterium | reverse complement strand
CTCGGATTATCTACTATTGTCAATTTCTCTGAACCAATCTTTTCTCCTTTTTTGTCAAGCAAAAAGCTCGACTTCATATGCAACGCCTCACCTCTCAATGCCGAAATCAATGGACTAACCAACTGCGAAGCCACTCGCCTATCCACCACAACATCATACACTCCCGAATCTATCCTATCAGCACCAATCTTATCCACCGTGCGTTTCAATGCCTCTGCGCCAACACCCTCTTTCTGCAAACATCCCCAATGCTGAGCATTTACATAAACATAATCCTCTGGTCTCTCATCCCCCTCACCTTGCACACTCACCTGAGCCGTAGCCATATACAACGTCCTACGCTTCTCTCCCTCAAACCCATTACTATCAATCAAATAGTTATACGTCTCTGTATCAGCAATGCCAGCCATAGCCGAAATCACTCTATCATCAACAATCTCACCATAAATCGCCTTTGCCACAGCAATCTTCTCATCCACATCAACATTCTTAAATTCAGCATCATACAACCCAAAATCATTCATCTCTCCTCGATAATACATCTCCTTTTCGGGCAACGAACGATATGGGTCTGGCGTCAAAAATCGCGTACCAATAATCCCTTTATCAATAAATCTCTCCAACTCATTACGTTCAAGGCGATTAGTCGAAATCGTACTATACGACCCATCCACAAACAAGCTCAACGACAACTGACACCCTCCCGAATGATGCAATTTATCCACCTTACCATCTCGCACCTCTACCTCATTCTCCTCTCCAGCCGAAAACAAAGCTCTTACCTGCTGACAACCCTTTTTCAAGGCATACTCCAACGCATAACGCGTCATATTTTTCTCTTTTTCCATATCAAAAATTCTCGTTCCGAATACACACTCTCATTGTGTATTCAATCATTAATTTTCCAAAATCTAAACACAAGAAACAGCAACCCTCAAGCAACCCTCATCATAGGATAACCATACCTGCAAAATACCCACTCTCATTGTGTATCCACACTCCCAATTCCACATTCCCCATTCCTAATTCCTCATTATTATTTCACCGCCCTCAAAATATGTCTTTTCCCTGGAGGCCCCTGCAATTTCTCCACCTTAAATCCCGCTGCCAACATAGCCCTTCGCACATCCCCCTTCGCACAATACGTCGTCATCACACCACCCTCCTTCATCAACCCATACACATTCCTAAACACCTCCTCAGTCCACAACTCTGGTTGCGCATCAGGCGAAAAAGCATCAAAAAACACCACGTCAAATTGATAACCGAAGGTCTTTGAGCCTTTGGCGACAAAATCAAGTTCCAAATCTCCTTGAGCTCCCGACGATAAAATCAAAGATTGTGCATTGTGTATTGTACTTTGTGCATTTCTCAACCACTCCACAATATCCTTTTTATATTTACAAATCGCAAATTCAGGCGTAATCTCCTGCAATCCAGCATCCCACTTCGCCTCATGCAACTTCAAGAACAACCCCTCTTCGCCCAACAAACTGCCATAATTCAACTCCTCATACACATCTCTCTCAAGTAGATACAACTCAATAGTCGAAAAATCCACTCTCACCCCATTCTCCTTTGCCCAACAAGCCGCCAACAACGCATTCAATCCAGTCCCAAACCCAATCTCCAACACCGACAAATCCCCACCAACCATCGACAACTGACCGTTAACCGTTAACTGTTGACAATTAACAATCGAAAGTTGAGATATAAAAATATGCCGACTCTCTTGCACAGCCCCATGCGCCGAATGATACGTCTGCCCAGCCATCTCACTAAACAACGTATGCGAACCATCCTCTGTAACCTGAATCTTAGTCATACCAAATAAATTTCTGCAAAATTACAACATTTTCCCGAAACCACAAAAAAAGAGGCTGTGTCAAAATGTAAATTTTGGCATAGCCTCTTTTTTTTGTGTGTAAGAATGCCTAAAGTGCAAGGCGTTGAGATTTAAGTCGTAAGGAGTGTACTGAAGTACATAACTGCGACTTAATATTGAAAACAACGCAGCAATTTGAACGTTATGACACTCTATCTATAAAATCAAAATATATTTAAGCTATTAATTATCCTTTACATATATTTTATAAACCACGTTATATTCAGGGCCAAGAATTTGCAACAAATAAAATCCAGATTGTTGAGGAGCTACTATCTCAATAAAATCAGCAACAACCTCATACGAATCTATCAGCTGTCCTGTAAAGCTATAAACATTTGCTCGCCCTTTATCCAAATTTTCAATCAAAATAGATTGACCTTTATCAAGCAACGTAGAAGAAATATCAATACCTGAAGCTTCAACATAATCAACAGGGGTCAAAGTTGGACACAACTCACAAGTTCTCATAACAACACCATCATCAGAACGAGTAAGTATCAAATAATAACAATCCCCTTCTTGGAATGATTCCCCATCTCCAAGATACAAGAAAGAAACTGAATCACCCTCTACCTTAACACCATTTTTATACCACTCAAAATCAGAAAACTCGAATCCGCCATTATGTTCTGCATCATGTACGGCTAACAAATTATCAAACTTAACATCAATAATAGATGAGTTATAGTACACATCAAAACTAACAGGAATAGATACATCACCACATCTTGCTGTTGTATCGGTAAACACAAAAGTTGCGGTATAAGTATTTGGTCTACAGTTTTGAGGCAATGTAACTGTTATAGTTTGATTACTTTGGTCTAACTCAACTCCAGTTTGATCTTCAAATCCATTAG
>JAFYMM010000177.1 GCA_017550055.1 Paludibacteraceae bacterium | reverse complement strand
TCTGTCTTAATCTTCTCTGTAACTTTATCTGTACCAAACGTATTGATAATGTGTTTATATGCCTTATCTGCGTCTGCCGAAAATTTCTCATCTGCAAACAGTTTCTCTATTTCGGCACTCATATCCTCATCACGCTCAATCTTACTGCCATGCACCGACAAAATCATCAACAGCCCAACCATTACGCGTGCTTTCAATCTTGCATCTACTGTATCCAACAGTGTCATATATATCATCACCACCGACTTGTCGTACATTCGTAATCCTTTCAGCATCAATGCCGAAACTACCAACGTACGAGCTGTAAGCTCAATATTTTCATTCTCAATAAAAGCTATCAACTCTCGTCTATCCTCTGCCTTCAATCGCCCATTCAACCACACACTTCTAAACAAATCAACCAAAGCTTGACTCCTCTCTATATCAAAAATATCGCCATTCAACAATCTATCACTATCCAATTTCATCAACTGCGAATTATGAATTGTGAATTGTGAATTATGCATTGTTATGGCCTCTGCTATATCATCGGCTAATTCACAAATATCTACTTGCAACTGAGCAATAATTTTTCCTCTATCAGGGTCTTCAAAATCGCCCAAACTATACTTTAGCATCTGACCACACAAAGTCTCCAACTCCTCGCATCGCTGAATAGCCCACCACTCATGCAACTCTTTCAACAAAATACGCAAACGAACAAAGGCTAGCGCAAACAATTTTGCACCTGCTAACCTATACACTTCATTTACAATATTTTTTAGATACTCTGACATGATTGAATAACTTTATAATATAGAAAACTATCCCAACAAACTAACCTTTCTCAATTGCGTTTCATTCAATATCTTTATCTTTTTGCCCTCCAACGCAATAATCTCTTCTGCATCGAACGCCGCAAGTGTACGAATAGCATTCGAAGCCGTCATATTGGCAAAGCCCGCAAGGTCCTCGCGCGAAAGCGCACCTTTCAACTCTTTAGTCTCATTATCAATACCGTAAGTATCTAATAATATCACCAAAGCCTCAGCCAAACGTCCACGTATATGTTTTTGTGTAAGACTTACAATGCGTGAATCTATATCGCCTAAATCGGCCGACAAATGTTTGATAAACAACATTGCAAGACGATTGTTCGACTCCAAAATCTGACGAATCACAGTCAAAGGCACAGCATAGGCTTTCACTACTTCAAGCGCAGTAGCCGACGTAACATAGTTTCCTTCGGCAAAATAGGCACGAAAAGCAAAATTTTCGCCTTCACGTATGAAACGCAATATTTGCTGACGACCTCCTATACCATTCTTAAAAATCTTGATTTTTCCCGCAATAACGCAATACATAAATTCAGGCACTTCACCCTCACAATAAATCATCTCATTTTTCTTAAATTCCTGATACTTAGTATTCTCACGAAGATACATACGTTCTTCATTAGTCAATGCCAACCATATATCCGACATCTCGTCGATGGGTTTTAGGCCTTTAACTCCACTCTTTACCATTTAAAAATATGTTTTATAACTATGTTTTATAATTATGTTTTACAGCAGTTTTTTGATGCGCAAATTTACTACATTTTTCTGATACACACAAATTTTTAAGCATTTTCAAGAAATTTTTTTTAAATATTCAAACCATATTGTATAAAAACACAACCCATTTGCGACAACCAACTTTTTATGTGCAAAACTTGTTAGTTTTTTTAGCACAAAAAACAAAGTTTATACAGATTATTTTTCGTATCTTTGCAAGAATTACGACCAAATGAATATGAAGAATTTTTTGACTATAATAATACTATTTACAACCATATTTAATGCTCAGTGTAACATAAAGTTACCTTGGGATTCGTTGTTTTCAGCTCATGGCCTCACCCACTCAATGTCGATGATACCTACATATATTTCAGCAGATTTGAACGTAAATTACAACGATGGATATTCAACTGGCATTTGGAGACTAACACCCCCCGTAGCTCGCAAATATGGACTAATTGTAAATAATAATATTGACCAACGCTATGATTTGAAACTATCGTCAGAAGCAGCTGCCCGCTATCTGAAAGATTTACTAACTCTCTATGGCAACGAAAAAGTAGCTACTTTAGCATACCTCAATGGTGCTGCTTTAATCTCTGATGTGGCAGAAATATATCACATCAATTTGCAAAACACTACTGATGAGGAGTTTGAAAAATTATGCCACTTCTTAGAGTTGCAATATGAAGCACAAAACTCTGCAATAAATTTTTCACACATAGCCCACTTAGATTCTTTATATAAGCATACGGGGTATGTGAAATACAAACTAAACTACCCTATTCGCAAGCAAACAATACAAGATTCTCTATTTCTTAATGCTGATAATTTCTATACTCACAACCCATCTGTATTACCTAATACAGATTGGATAGATGAGGTTTTTATACCCGAAAATAAGGAAAATATTGACGAATGGCTCTCCTCAATCTACGAATCAGAAATTGAAGCGTTGAAACAAGAACAGGAGGAACTTAATCAACAGAAAGCATCAAAAGAAAAAGCACGTGTTGAAGCAATCAAAAAAGCTAATGCGGTAAAAATATATCTCGTTAAATCGGGCGATACACTCAGCCATATCGCAAAAAAACATAAAGTCAGTGTTCGCCAAATAAAACAATGGAACAATTTGAAATCTGACTTCCTCAAAATCGGACAAAAATTAAAAATACATACTAATTAACATGAAACCCTACAAAACAATATTATTTATCACGGCAGTATTCACCATGATGGGACTACTCGGCTATGCTATCCCAACCGATGGTGTGGCTGTGGGTACAATGAATATAACATTTCCTTCGCCTCAAGAGGTTATGGAAGGCAATGTGGAATATAGCAAAAAGCCTTTGGTCGATATGGACCAAGTCTTTTTTGGTATGGAAACTATTCAACGTCAACTCGAAGAGGAAAAAGCATCGGAATACATAAAAGCTCGTCGCAAAGTGTTGTCATACAAATATTCACCTTCATATCCTAACGACAGTATAGAATGGATATTCCCTCTATTCGAAGCCCTCGAAAATGCCAAAGAGAAAAAAGTGCGTATAATTCATTATGGCGACTCACAGATAGAGGAAGACCGTATGTCTAACTACCTCCGTGCTGCAGTACAAGACACTTTCGGCGGTTATGGAGTTGGCTTAATACCTGCTATTCAAACTGTTCCAACATCTTCTCTCGGACAAAAATGCTCGGCATCACTTACTCGCTATCTCGTTTATGGCACACAAGATATGCGTATGGAAGAGCGCAATTATGGACCTCTTGGACAAACTGCACTGCTCACCGATACTGCTACATTCTCGTTCTATCGTCTAAACTATAGCAAAACTCGCAATAACACCAAGTATTTCAACAAAATAACAATCTTACTCGACAATGTAAAACGCTCAACAACAGCAACTATAACATATCGTGGCACACAACAAACCAAAACTGCTAACGTAGGCGAGCATTCAATCACGTTCAATCTACCTGACTCCACTACTCGTGCCTCTATATTTATGAATGGCGAAGCCTTAATACATGGTTTTATGGTCGATGGAGACAACATTGGAGTGCAATTCGACAATGCTGCTATGCGTGGTTGCTCTGGTACAATTTTCACTTCAATCAATAGCGAAAGCCTACGCAATTACTATACACAAAACTCTATTCCTCTCATTATTATGCAATTCGGTGGCAACCGAGTTCCTTACACCAAAACTGACAAAGCTATTGCTTCATATTGCGAACAACTTACACGTCAAATCAACTATTTACGCACCATATCACCACAATCCAAAATATTATTCATCGGACCTTCTGATATGTCAACCAACGTAAATGGCTCTATGCAAACATATCCTCATTTGCCAAAACTCATCGACTCGCTACGCGAAATGTGTTTGCGCAACGACGTAGCTTATTGGGACTTATATGCTGCAATGGGTGGCGAAAACTCTATGACCACTTGGGTCAATAGCAATCCTCCACTCGCTGGCTCCGACCATATCCATTTCACATACACAGGCTCAAATCGTGCAAGCGAAATGCTTTGGCAAGGACTCATGAAGGCATACGAACTATATAAAATGCAAAACCAATAAATACACACTCTCATTGTGTATTCTCAATCCTTAACCTCTAGCAAGGTGCAAGCATACTGCTCCGTAGTAAACCGACAAAAACCTACACCCACTCACAATGTGTATTTTTAAGAAATTTTAACCAATGAATCGATTTATAATTACATTATCACTAACACTAACCGTTCTATTCAATTCATTTGCGCAAACCTACCCTTTAATGCGTCAACTGCCTCATTACGACTGTGTCAATTATGATGCTAACAAACTAATACTCAAAGGTGATTCAAATAGACTCAACACATTTTTTGATAAATTAGACTCTCTCGCACTTTGGGGCAATAGCGAAATCAACATCATACACATCGGAGGCTCACACATTCAAGCAGGTGTATTCCCTAATCGAATGAGAATGAATTTTTCAAACATTCTGCCTGGCTTCACAGCACAACGAGGTGCTATATTCCCCTATTCTGCAGCTCGAACCAACAATCCTAAAAACTTTGAAACACACTATTCTGGCGAATGGAAAAAGTGCCAAAACTCACGTCCTCCTGTTACCGAAACTCTTGGCATAATGGGCTACACCATATCGACCAACGACCTAAATAGTTCTATATCATTCAACCTCAACCCAAAAGATTTTGGCTCAAGCTGGAAATACAACAAACTACGTCTTTTTGCTATGGTTGGCGACAGCGAACTAATGCCTATACTCATAATAAACAACGACACTATTCCTTCTGTTTACGAGGATAGTACATTCGTTTTCTATCTAAACGAATTTGCCGAAAATGGCACAATCAAATTAGGCAAAGCCTCTGATTTTGACCGCTTATATGATAAATATAACACCTCTTATCAATTTAATGACACGTTGATTGTTCAGGAGAATATAGGTTTATTAAATCGAGATTCGGTATATTCGCTTGATATTGGACTTGAATCAGACAACGAGCAAACTAAAAACGACGAATATTATACAACCAACACCAATTGGAAATTTTCGATAATGGGACTACTCCCCGAAAACAATTTCAATGGTATCACCTATCACTCTATGGGTGTCAACGGAGCATCTCTGCAATCTTGGCTTCGTTGCGAAAGGTTCGAACAACAAATGACATTCATCAAACCCGACCTCGCCATAATGGCTGTGGGTGTCAATGATGCCAATGTCGAATATGGAAGATTTAGCAAAGAGGCTTTCAAAGCTCGCTACAATCAACTGTTATCGAAAATATATGCCGCTAATCCCAACTGCGCAGTGATATTCATTACCAACAACGACTGCGTTGTACGCGTAGGACGTCGTAGCTATGGATTAAACAAAAATACAGCTATTGTACAACAAGCTATGCACGAACTTGCAGAACAACACAATGCTGCTGTATGGGATTTGTACGAAATTATGGGCGGACTTGGCTCTATATCTGTTTGGAACGAAATAGGACTTGCCAACAAAGACCGCGTGCATTTCCTCGTGCCTGGCTACAACCTACTCGGTGATATGCTCTACAATGCCATAATTTATGAATGGCTATATAAAAATGAGGGAAAATTTAATTTGTAATCTGTACTCTGCTATCTGTAATCTAAAAATGGACTTAATACTATCTTTTTTATCAAAGACATTCGCTTTTGACGAAAATTCGCCATTGCTTTTTACCCAATTCTACTTTTGGGCATTCTTTGCTATTGTCTTTGCCATATTCTCTTTGATACATTCTAAACGCTTGTTACGCAATACATTCTTATTTATTGTCAGCCTATTTTTCTACTACAAAACAAGCGGACTATTCGTGCTATTACTCATATTTGCCACGATTTCCGACTTTTTCATTGCTAAGCTTGTCTATAGGTCAGAAAAAGAATTACAT
This sequence comes from Paludibacteraceae bacterium, assembly GCA_017550055.1. GTDB lineage: Bacteria > Bacteroidota > Bacteroidia > Bacteroidales > Paludibacteraceae > Aphodosoma. The sequence continues at coordinate 928 of JAFYMM010000177.1, read as the reverse complement.
CGCAAACTATTCGTTGCTCTTAGCGTTTGCATCAACCTTTTAGTTCTCAGCTATTTCAAATATTCATATTTCTTTGTTGATCTCGTAAATTCGCTATTCCACACATCGTTCCTAGTGTATGACTACTTTGCAGCAATAGGCAATGCAGTAACAGGTTCGAATCACTTCAGAGTGGACCAAATCATATTACCTGTGGGGATTTCATTCTATACGTTCCAAACAATCAGCTATACAATGGACGTGTATCGCAACCGAATAGCTCCAGTTAAAAATATACTTGACTATGGCTTCTATGTTTCATTCTTCCCTCAACTTGTAGCTGGACCTATCGTACGCGCAGCCGAATTCATTCCTCAACTGTACAAGCCTTATTTCCTTGCTCGTCGTCAGTTTGGCATAGCTATATTCTGGATAATTAATGGTTTAGCCAAAAAGATTATACTTAGCGACTACTTGGCTGTGAACTTCATCGACCGCGTTTTCGATAATCCAATGTTGTTCTCTGGTTTTGAAAATCTTATGGCATTATTGGTCTATTCGTTGCAAGTTTATGCCGATTTTTCGGGCTATACAGACATTGCAATTGGTGTGGCAATGATAATGGGATTCTACCTACCGCAAAACTTCAATTCGCCATACAAAGCTCCAAATGCAAGCAACTTCTGGAAGCGTTGGCACATATCGCTATCGCGCTGGTTACAAGACTATTTGTATATTCCATTAGGAGGTAATCGCAATGCAACGTTCGGCACATTCTTTTGGGTGATTGCAATAGCAGCAATTGGGGTGATACTATCTGGTAGTATGACTATTGCTATCATCGTACTATCAATAGCCTTGGCAATTATTCTATGGGGTGTCTTCCGCCCAGAGCGTAGAAACAAAATCATTACTAATCTAAACATGATGATAACCATGCTATTGGGAG
>JAFYMM010000176.1 GCA_017550055.1 Paludibacteraceae bacterium | reverse complement strand
TGTAGCAAAAATCTTGAACAAAACTGAAAAAGCTTTCAACTAACTTGACGAAAACCCTACCCTCTACTTACCTACAACATACCATAAATATACCATAAATATACCATAAATATACTATAAATATACTATAAACATACTATAAATATACCATAACCATACCTGCAAAAAATAAACACGCACACTTAACATAATATTACAAATTTTTATTATCTTTGCATTCCAAACAATTAACGAATAATTAACAAACAATTAAACAAATAAAATCTATGAAAACACTCAAACAACTATTCACATTAGCAATCCTAATTGCTATCTTCGTTGGATGTAATCCCGAAATTCCTAACGACAAATGTTACACACGCGAAAGCACTCGCCCAGCATGGTACAACGAGCACCCTATGGCTGGCACCGAAGCCGACTTCTCTGTCAAAACTGATGCCGTACGCCTCCATTTCTATGGTTGGGGTCTCGACGAAGACTCTGTAATCACTGTCAAATTCCCTGAAACCACCGAACAATACAACCGCGCTATCCTCACATATCGCATGGGTGGTTGGAACGAAGGTCCTTCCGATTGGGATATGACCACTATGATTATGCTCAAAAACCCTCACACTGGCGAATTCTACGAACTCGTGCGCGCTTTCACACCATACGGCGGTTATTTCGACGCTAATTGGGAAAAACTCTACTACATGGACATCACCGAGTATCTCCCAATGCTCAATGGCGAAGTAGAATTCCACATCTATTACGGCGGTTGGGACGCAACTGAGAAAAAAGCACACACCGTCACCCTTACATTCGACTTCTACGAAGGCAAAAAAGACAAAGAAACAATCTTCTACCAAAAAATCTACGACTCACGCGCATCAAGCAACATTGGCTATCGCTCATGGGCTTATGGCGTATCACCCGATTCAGTTGGTAGCAACGACATCGAAGACATCGAGCGTTTAGGCATTCGTAACGTACAATTACCTCAAGAAGTTAAATCACTCCTTATGAAAGTCAGCATCAGCGGACACGGTGCCGACCGTGGCATATTCCCTGACCGTGGCACAACTGGCAATGGCAAACGTGCAAACAACGCCGCTGAATTCGACGAAAACTTCTATCGCGTAATCCTCAATGGCAAACAAACCTACGAAGGCCACATCTTCTACGAAAACGATAGTACCTACAAACAAGCCGGAACCTATAAATACGATCGTGCTAACTGGGGTCCAGGCCTACCTCTCAAAGTAGATTGGCTCGAAATCCACAATCTCCCTAAAGACGGCAACCTATCTATCGACTTCGACCTCGACCGTTTCAATTCTAAAGTCAACGACCTTCACGGCGAAGGCGTAGCCAACTACATCATCGAAGTCGACATCTTCGGTTATAACAAATAAAAAAAAGAGGCCCATGAGCCTCTTTTTTTTTATTTAACGTCAGTTCGATATAAAACGCCGCATGGCATCTGTGTCATCCGTAGAGCGATTTTGACGTAGTCAAAGAGCGAATTATTAAATCCGGATGGCAAAAATCAATAAAATCTGTGTTATCTGTGGGAAATAAACAAAAGAT
>JAFYMM010000175.1 GCA_017550055.1 Paludibacteraceae bacterium | reverse complement strand
CCTCCAACATGTGTCCGGTAAATTCTACCTCGTTGCCCACTTTAAGCCCACGAGTACTTTCGAATACTTGAACGAAGACATCATCGCCGTTTACTTTAAGTACTTCGGCCATAAGTCTTACATTGCCCAACGAGATATAGCAAATCTCATTTTGAGCCACAGGACCATCAACCCCCACAGTCACGAGGTTGGAGATGATACCTTTTACTTTACCTTTTGTTGCCATTATTTATTGTTTTATTATTTATTTTTCCTTTTTGGGAAAGACATAAGAACATAATAACATAAATTCCTTTCATGTATGATTGTTGGTGTTACTGAAATGAAAATAGTTTTGTTTTTTTTTGTTCTTCTGTCTTTTTAATAATTTTAGAATTTCACACCTTTTTTCAAGTCGTTGATCATTTGGCGGAAAATCTCAGCACCTTCTTCCATCGAGAGGTTATCCCAGCGATGCATCAATTCGCAACGCAACCAGAACGACAACACACGCTCAATAGAAAACGCGTTGAAGAATGTGTTTTCCTCAAGCCAATTCCATTTCAACGCATCAATGCGATGTTCGCGGTCGAGTAGGTTAGCGGTTTCTGATATGCTCACAAGTGCATCGAAATAATCAATTTCAGTCTTAAGATTAAAGTCGCGAGCCGACACAGAGTTGCGAATAGTCTCCGCAACAACATTATCACCCACGATAGCCGACTTAATATCCCAACCATACTTACGACAAGTAAGAGCAGTAAGAATATTATTGATATTCAAATTGAACTCAAACCAATCAGCCACAAACTTATTTTTGCACTCCATACCATATTTATAGTACAAAGAAGCAAGAAAATCTTCAGCAAAATTGAATTGAGCCTCGCCATTTTCGCTACGCACAGCAGTGTAGAAATCCAAAATATATTTTAATAATCTCTTATCGCGAGGAGGGTTTAGCTCATCGCTATTTTCGATTATTTCCACCAATTCGTTCCAATCTTTAGACGACAAAGTGCCAAGCGCATTGAGTTCAGCATCTTTATTGTTCAAGTATTTCAACAAATTGGCATTGTCGTATTTCAAGCGCAAGAGATTGAGCAAAGCCATATCGCCTTTCGACAGCAACTGCTTCAACTCATCAAGAATCTCCTCCTGAGCCGGAATAGATTTCTGATTATCAATCTGTATGTCGGGCATGCCCGCTATATAGCAATAGTAATTCATTTTATTAATTCATACTTCATAATACATAATTCATAATTAACAATTTCGTTGTTGGTTCTTGCTTAGTTCGGCTATTTAAGTAAACTTAATAACTCTCGCTTATCGCAATAATTCATAATTTTATGGATGCCGAACCAACAGTCCTTGAGCGAATGCGATAGAATGGTTAATTATGCATTGTGAATTATGCATTGATTAAAAGAGCATTTCTACAAGTTTTGGACGGAGGAAGTCTTTGAAGTAAGCAATAAATTCATTATCGCCAAACGTAATTTTGTATCCACCATTAGCAGGAGCAATAGCAAAATCAGTTTTCATACCTTTCACCTCATTGATTTTCACGCCTTTTTCAAGCACATCCTTAGCGTTAGCAATGAAATAATCCTCAAGAGCTTTAGCATCCTTAGCTTCAATCTCAACAGCACCTTCTTTCACCCACACCTTAGTGATAGCCACGATGATAGCTTGCATAAACTTAGGGTCAGCAGTAGCCGCTTTCACTGAGTCTGAAGCCACTTTGTCGCAAATGAGGTTAGTGATTTCAGTTTTCAATGCGTTGAGCGATTGTTCAGTATAAAGTTTCAACTCCGATTGAGTGTTTTTAGTAGTCTCAGCAGCCTTAGCATTAGCCTGTTCAACTATTTTACGAGCCTCAGCCTCTGCAGCCTCTTTGATGCGTTGAGCCTCAGCTTTAGCTGCAGCAACGATTTCTGCAGCCTCATTTTTACCCTTTTCTACGCCCTCAGCATAGATTTTTTCGGTCAATTCTTGAAGTTTAGTGTTCATGAGTATATATATTTTTTTGTTATTAATTATTTCACATAAATAGTGCATGTATAAACTTTACAAAGTTACAACACTTTTTCTTAATAACAAAACAAAATACACACTTTTTTTTACAAAAAAGCAAATATTTTCTACTCAACACAAAAATATAAAAAACAAAGGACTACTAACACTCTAGTAGCCCTATATTATCAAAATAATTTAACGTGAGTTCGATATAATTTTATCTCTTACGGAACTGAAGGTCTTTGAGCCTTTAGGTGATAAAATGCACGGAATTCTATTGCCTTCGGCATTAATATCTCCCCACAAATCTAACAAATATCATGAATATTTATCGCTGCGCGATTTTTTTCTCCCACAGATTACACAGATTATTAAGATTTTTTTCTTTTTTTTGATTCGCTTGTTTTAGGCGTTGCCTAAAACTTTGCTCGATAGATTACACAGATTTTTTATCGCTGTGCGATGTTTTTATTTCTCTCACGGATGTTTTTATTTCTCTCGTGGAATGCACGGAACACACGGGAAATTTTGTTTATCTTTTGTTTATTTCCCACAGATAACACAGATTTTATAAATTTTTGCCATTTTTTCACCTTCGGTTCAAAGACCGTTGGTTCCGGATTTAATAATTCTTCACTACGCTCAAGATTTTGTTTTGCTTAGGTTATAAAACCTTACTTATAACAAAATTCGCTCTTTGACTAAGTCAAAATCGCTCTATGGATGACACAGATGCCATGCGGCGTTTTATATCGAACTGACGTTAAGATAATACAAACTCAAAAATTTAGGTACAAAAAAAAGCACTGATAAATTATCAGTGCTTTTTTTGAGTACCCAGACCCGCATTTGAAATAATTAAAGTGGGGAAAATGTGGGTAAAAAGAAAAATGCAGAAAAACACAGCAAT
>JAFYMM010000174.1 GCA_017550055.1 Paludibacteraceae bacterium | reverse complement strand
CTACAAATGTGGTTTCACTATCAAAGAAGTACCTATCGTATTCGTAAACCGCGTCGAAGGCACATCGAAAATGTCAGGTGGCATCTTCTCAGAAGCCCTCTTTGGCGTCGTAAAACTCAAAATCTCAAGCTGGTTCCGCAAATACCCTCAAAAGAATGCATAATGCATAATGCACAATTATAACCACTTAATATAAATAGAACAAAAGAACAAAAAATTATGTTATTATGTTCTTATGTCTTCTAAAAAAATAAATAAACGAGGCGAAGCCGAGTACAAAAGTCTTGCTACTCGCTACTAAAAATCTAAAAATCTAAAAATGATAACTACTGATCAAATAAAAGCTGCTATCGACCGAGTTGAAGCTCTCAACAAATACCTCAACATCGAAGAAAAGAAAATTCAACTCGAAGAAGAAGAACTAAAAACTCAAGCCCCTGAGTTTTGGCAAGACCAAAAACGCGCCGAAGCTCAGATGAAACTCGTCAAAGGCCTAAAATTCTGGATTGAAGGCTACAACGCAGTCAACGCTGCTGTCAACGAAGTGCAAATCGCTTACGACTTCTACAAAGAAGAAGCCATGACCGAAGCCGAAGTTGACGAGGCATACAACCATGCCATCACTCTCATCGAGGACCTCGAAATGCGCAACATGCTTCGTCGCGAAGAGGACAAACTCGGTGCCGTAATCAAAATCGTTGCTGGCGCTGGTGGTACTGAAGCTCAAGACTGGGGACAAATGCTCATGCGTATGTACCTCCGTTGGTGCGAAAAACAAGGCTACAAAGCCGAAATCACTAACATACTCGAAGGCGACGAAGCTGGTATCAAGTCAGTTACCATCCAAGTCGATGGCGATTATGCTTATGGCTACCTCAAATCAGAAAATGGCGTTCACCGTCTCGTGCGCGTGTCTCCATACAATGCTCAAGGCAAACGTATGACTTCGTTTACATCCGTCTTCGTGGTGCCTTTGGTCGACGACACTATCGAAATCGAAATCAACCCAGCAGGCATCTCTTGGGACACATTCCGTTCTTCAGGTGCTGGTGGACAGAACGTTAACAAGGTAGAAACTGGTGTACGTCTCCACTACGTATTCAAAAACCCTGTTACTGGCGAACAAGACGAAATCGTAATTGAGAACACCGAAAGCCGTTCGCAGCTCGACAACCGCGAAAATGCTATGCGACTCCTTCGTTCACAACTCTACGAACTCGAACTCCAAAAACGCCGTGAAGAGACAGCCAAAATCGAAGCAGGCAAAAAGAAAATCGAATGGGGCTCACAAATCCGCTCGTATGTATTCGACGACCGCCGCGTGAAAGACCACCGCACCGACTACCAAACCTCAAACGTCAATGCCGTAATGGATGGCGACATCGACATATTCATCAAAACATACTTGATGGAATTTGGCGGTGAAGAGTGAGCGCAATAATGCTGCATAAAAAAATGCATAAAAAACAATAGATTTTTACATCGTAAAAATAATAGTAAATAAAAAGGTCGAACCAATCAAATTTATTTGAATTGAGTTCGACCTTTTTATTTATCGCCATATTTATGAAATAAATAACGTCAGTTCGATATAAAACGCCGCATGGCATCTGTGTCATCCGTAGAGCGATTTTGACGTAGTCAAAGAGCGAATTATTAAATCCGGATGGCAAAAATCAATAAAATCTGTGTTATCTGTGGGAAATAAACAAAAGAT
>JAFYMM010000026.1 GCA_017550055.1 Paludibacteraceae bacterium | reverse complement strand
GCCAAAACGAAGTAGTGAAAGCTCAACTCGAAGGCTCGGTATTCAACCTATCGGCAGAAGAATTTGGCAAACTCGTTATCGCTTACGAACCAGTTTGGGCTATTGGCACAGGTCTTACTGCAACTCCAGAGCAAGCACAAGAAATCCACGCTTACATCCGTAGCCTTATCGCTGAAAAATATGGTAACGAAGTGGCTGACAATACATCAATCCTCTATGGCGGTAGCTGTAATGCTAAAAACGCAGCTGGCCTATTCGCTAATCCTGATATTGATGGTGGCCTTATTGGTGGCGCATCACTCAAAGCAGATGACTTCTGCGCTATTATTAGTGCATTCTAATTCTCATCACGAATTTAGATATAAAAAACCTCTCCATTTGGTATATGCCGAATGGAGAGGTTTTTAATTATATCAACAAAATTATGCTAGTAGAATAATTTTACTTGCATAATTAAAATAAAAGTAGTACCTTTGCACCATAAATTCGATAAATAATCTTATGGCAACTATAAATAATCCATTTATCATTAAAGGGGCTATTCCTTCAAACTATTTCTGCGACAGAGAAGAAGAAACAAAAATATTGACCAACCACATTTACAATGGTCGCAATGTTTTATTAACTGCTCCTCGCCGAATTGGAAAAACGGGTTTGATAGAACATTGCGCACAAAAAGCACATTGGGAAGAACAGTTTTATCTATTTTTTATAGATATTTTAGATACTACCTCTTTGCGTGAATTCACATTTGCTTTAGGGCGTAAAATCTTTGAAACACTAAAACCTAAAAGCAAACATATGATGGATTTGTTTATGCAAACCGTTCGCTCTATTAGTGGCGAATTTGGCTATGATGCATTAACAGGACTACCAAAATTCAATTTGGCATTAGGTTCAATTCGTAATCCTGAATATACCCTATCTGAAATATTTGAATATATCAATAAAGCCGACAAACGGTGTTTAATTGCAATTGACGAATTTCAACAAATAGTCTATTATCCCGAAAAAAACATTGAGGCTATTTTACGCACACACATACAACATTGCCATAATGCCGATTTTATCTTTGCTGGTTCCGAACGCCATATATTAGAAGAAATGTTTAATCTTCCTTCTCGCCCATTCTATGCAAGTACAATAAATATGAGTTTAGATGTAATCAATCAAACAAAATATGTCGAATTTGTTATAGAAAAATTTCATGAATTCGACAAAAAAATCGAACTGGATTGCATAAACTACATCTATTCTTTATTTAATGGTAATACCTATTGCTTGCAGAAGGTTATGAATGTCGCTTTTTCAATGACAGAGGTTCAAGGCACTTGTTCTCAATCAATAGTAGAACAGGCAGTAGAGGATATATTATTAGAAAACGAACGCAATTATAAAAATAGATTATCACTACTAACCCCAAAACCGAAAGAACTATTAATTGCCATTGCCAAAGAAGGTAAAGCACAACGAGTAACATCAGGCGATTTTGTTCGCCGACATCATTTGACTTCAACTAGTTCTGTCCAATCAGCAATTAAACAACTACTAGAAAACGATTGGATAACTTACGATGCCGACCCTAAAGGCAATCGACAATATATGCTTTCCGATTCCTTTTTGTCGCATTGGATACGACAAAAATTTTAATTCAAAAAAAATCTCTATTCGCACTATTGCAGAATGGAGATTTTTTTATACCTTTGCAGTGTCGATTCCACGCTGGGGCAGTCTGCCCTTTGTGGGTGGGGTTGGCAGACATACTGTTTATAGGCGTTTATCGACGCTTTGTTCTGATGTACTGAAACTTCGCAACTTTCAAAAACAAATTCGGAACTTAGCAACGTTAGATGTCCTACGGGTGTATTATATCAATACTCTTGGGCGAGG
>JAFYMM010000173.1 GCA_017550055.1 Paludibacteraceae bacterium | reverse complement strand
TTTTATAGATTTGATAGTTGCACTAAGTTCTTGAATAATAAGATTTACGTTATTGCGACGCCAATCGTCTTTATTACTAAATCCACGAGGATATTGCGAGAATGTTTTCTCATCAGGAAATTCCTCACCTGCAATCCTATAAGGATAGAAATAATCATCGAAATGCACAGCATCAATATCGTAACGAGTGACAATATCAGCTACTACATTATTGAGATATGAACGAGTTTCATCAAGACCGGGATTAAAATAGTACTGTTTGCCATATTTGACAAATAACTCGGGCTTACGAAAATATAAGTGATTAGGAGTTAAAAGCTTCAAATTATTGACATTCAACACTCGATAAGGATTGAGCCATACATGCACCTCTATTTGACGCTTATGAGCTTCGGCAATCGTAAACTCCAATGGGTCATAAAACGGATTAGGAGCAAGCCCTTGCTTGCCAGTCAAGAAAAGCGACCATGGCTCTAACTCAGATTGATAAAGCGCATCAGCAGTTGGACGTATTTGAAATACAATAGCATTAAATTTCAAAGATGCAAGACTATCAAGAATCTCAATCATTTGAGTTTTTTGGGAATCAACATCAAAACAACCACGCTGAGGCCAGTCGATATTAGCCACAGTTGCAACCCATGCAGCACGCATTTCATGCTTGTGTTGAGCATTTATTTCAGAGCAAAATGCACAATACATTATGCACAAAAGAAATAGCACTATTTTTTTCATTTTGTATTTTCGCCTGTATAGAAAGTATAACCAATAGTATAATTGAACATAACACCCATTCCAGAAGATTTGCCATATCCAGGGACATACCAAACATAAGATTTATCAGGTGCAGAAGTATGCAAAAATGTTTTCAAACGTATGGACCAACCCAATGTAAGACCCTTGAATAAATCAACTCTCACACCACCAAGAACCTCCATCCAACCAGCATATTTCACGTTATTTCTAAAATCTTCAACCGAAGAAGTTCCCCAATATTCATCTTTTATCTCTACGTTTGAAAGATTGTAAGTGACAGGCGAAAAAGCATATCGCAAACCCACAAAAGGATAACATATTACCGAACGCTCAGAGCCATCGTCACGAAATGGCTTCAACAAACCATAATTCAACCCTACACGAAAAAAAGGAGCTTTAGTGTCATATATAATCTTCGACACTGCCTCTTTTCGAGCTGTAGCATAACCAAGTTCGAATATTGGATACAAACGTCGATAGAGATTAACATCTAATTGCACTTCATAACTACGAGCGAAACCACCTAAAAGAGAAATGATAGGCGAACCTATATCAGCATGAACAGATAGACCACGAAAAGCATCGCCTTGAAATTGCTTTACTTTAGGTGCTTGATTATATTCTTCATCACTACTATACGACGATGAATTATTGCCCATGCCAGAAAATTGAGCATTCAAGTCAATACAGAAAGCACAAGCCACGATACACAACAAAAATATCACCACCCTCTTCATCGCTGACTCAAATAGATTTTAATATTATTTTTTGACTGTAAATCCACCTCTGGCGAAACTACTATGATAGAATCTATATGATGCGTGGTTTGAGCTACGCCCGTGATGACATTAGTAACAATACAACCACATTCAATAGAAATAAACTCTTCGGTATTAGTATGATAAAAATCAATAGTATCTTTTATGGTAATATAATTTGTGTCGACTGGAATAGTAGTTGTCAAGACAAAAGAAGAAAGAGAATCAAGCTTTTGAAGCGGAATATTCAATACCGATGTCGATGTTGAATCATACAACAAAGAATCACTACCAAGTCCTTTTAATGAAATTGGAACGGAATATTTCTCAGGTACAAATTGTTCTATTGATTGGTCAAATACCATACGATAGATCTCTGCCTTCATTGAAAATTTCAAATCTTGCATACAATTTTCTTCTGACGTACACGACATCAAACCAACCAACAACAATATGTAAATCAACGCCCTTCGCATCAATACTGTTTCATTTCATTCTTAATATAATCAATTGCCAAATCTATAGGAGATTTAGCATTTGACGAATAGGCTGCTAATACTAAATTTGCCAACTCCATTGCATCGGCTTGTGGATTCAACTGTGAAGCACAAGTATTTATCAACTGAGTAAGACTTTCACGCGCATTTACGACCAAAGCCCATGCTTCACGACTAATATATATCTGTTGAGAGACATTATGGTCGTACTCATCACGCACTGCTTGCAATAGCATTTGTTGCAATTGCACCACATCCATTCCTACAAAATCGAAACGCAACAATAGAGATTTTGGTTCAATACGCGACAAAAACAATACTATTCGCTCGTATGCTCTCAATCGTATAGGCAATACAATATCATTATTTTGTTTACGCCATTCGTATGCTCTACGTTCAGATTCTTGCTTAAAAAATCTATTCATAAGCATATAAACCCCACCAAAAACGATAATTCCAGCAAGTAGAAAAGCTATTAAAATTTCGAAATTCATAATTCTTCTGCAATATGATATTTATTACGTTCGGCATTTGAGCGACTTATCAATTCGCCCACAAAACCAGAAAGAAACATCTGTGTACCCAACAACATCATTGTGAGTGCAATATAAAAATATGGAGTATCTGTTACAAGTGGAGCTGGAATGCCCTTAGCCAAAGCTATCAATTTCATTGCACCAACAGCCACAACCGCCACAAAACCAAGCAAAAACATCACACTACCCCACAATCCAAAGAAATGCATTGGTTGTTTACCAAATTTATCAAGAAAATAGAGAGAGAAAAGGTCGAGATAACCATTCACAAAACGTTCTAACCCAAATTTAGAAACACCATATTGACGTTTACGGTGAATAACAACCTTCTCGCCAATATTTGTATAGCCTGCATTTTTAGCCAAATAAGGAATATAACGGTGCATTTCGCCATAAACCTCAATATTCTTAATCACCTCTTTGCGATAAGCCTTCAAACCACAGTTCATATCGTGCAATTTCAAGCCAGTCACCTTACGCGCAGTGGCATTATAAATTTTCGATGGAATATTCTTTGTGAATGTATTATCATAACGTTTTTGTTTCCAACCAGAAACAAGATCGTAACCATCTTCCATCACCATGCGATACAATTCAGGAATCTCATCTGGCGAATCTTGCAAGTCAGCATCCATAGTAATAACCACATCACCCTCAGCACGCTCAAAACCACAAAACAATGCTGGAGATTTGCCATAATTACGACGGAAACGAATAGCACGCACATTATCCGATTTAGACTTTAAATCTTGAATAACTTTCCAAGAATTATCCGTACTACCATCATTTATAAATATAACTTCGTAAGTAAATTTATTCTCATTCATTACTCGTTGAATCCAAGCATAAAGCTCTGGCAACGATTCAGCCTCATTAAACAAAGGCACAATTACCGAAATATCCATAATCTTCAAATTGAAAGTTGAGAATTGAAAGTTGAAAATTTTTCGCTTCGCTCAAGATTTTTGCTCCGCAAAAATTAACAACTTTGTTGTTGATTTATTCTGCATTAAAAATATTTTTATCCTTTCGCACTATTGCAGCAATGACTAATCCAAGAATTAAACCTAAAATAAGATTTAACCATATTGACTGAAAAGCCATATTAAGCGGTGTCATCATTTCCATTGTTTGTTGATAAACATCACCTGTAATAATCTCAGCCACAGATGTTCCCTGCAAAGCTTGCATTGTTTCATTCAACTGATTTTGCAAGAAATCGGGCTTAATATACATGTAAAACAGATAACGCACCAAAGCCGAAATCATAGACCCATACATAAAGAGTTGCATTACATACCAAAGCACAGAACCATACGACATTGCCCCTTCCATTGCATTATCACGACAATGCACCGCAAAACGATATGTCAAATATATTATTACCACCACAAATCCATATTGCAATAAGGCAAGGCTTTTAATAGTAGTTATCAAGAAGTTAATCGAAAAGATTACTCCCATTATTGCGCCAAAATTCATGGCATGTTTATTCATATTTGCTCCCATTTTCCCTAAAATAATAAATCATACAAAGATAGTATTTTTTTTTGGTATTACAAAGTATAAAACAGATATAATAAAAAAGAAAAACTAATATAAATATTTTACCTACAAATATTGACCAAATCAAAAAAATTAAAAATATAAATATATAACGACAAACTTAAAAAAAGTCCGTTCTCTGTACTTGAAAACGGACTTTTTAATATTTTTTCAGAATATTATTTACATTGTTTAATTTCTCCCCCATAAAGTGAAGTTGGATATTTGCCTGAGAAACATGCTGCGCAGAGTTCGGTGCGACGTCCACTCTTATAAAGACCTTCTACAGAAAGGAATTTCAATGAATCGGCACCAATCTTTTCGCACAATTCTTCGACTGACATACGAGCAGATATCAACTCTTCGTAAGTAGCTGTATCTACACCATAATAGCATGGATGGCAATAAGGTGGAGATGCAATACGCACGTGAACTTCTACTGCTCCTGCTTCTTTCAAAAGATTGACAATACGACGAGAAGTTGTACCACGCACGATTGAGTCGTCAATCATTACTACACGTTTGCCTTTCACGATTGAGCGCACAGCCGAAAGTTTCATACGCACACCTTTTTCACGCAACTCTTGGCTTGGTTGGATGAATGTACGACCAATATATTTGTTCTTAATCAAGCCCATTTCGTAAGGAATACCACTCTCTTCGGCATAACCAATAGCTGCACTAAGGCTCGAATCAGGCACACCAATTACGATGTCGGCTTCGACTGGACATTCGCGATAGAGGATTTTACCAGACTCTTTGCGATAGGCATGCACATTAACACCGTCAATATCACTATCAGGACGAGCAAAATAGACATACTCCATTGCGCACATATAGTGGCGTTTGAATTGTGAATATGTAAATGAATGGAGACCTTCGGCATCAATTACTACAATTTCACCTGGTTCTACATCGCGAACAAATTCGGCACCTACCACATCCAATGCACATGTTTCAGAACTTACCACATAGCCACCATTGAGTTTACCGATAGACAATGGGCGCAAACCATATTTGTCGCGAGCGCAATAGAGGCGTTTGTCGCTGAGAATGAGGAATGCAAATGCACCCTCAATCATATTGAGCGCGTCGATAATATTGTGGATACGGTGTTTTGTGTTATTATCCTTTTTGATAAGGTGAGCCAAAAGTTCGCTATCTGATGTAGATTGGAATAAACTACCTTTATGCTCGAGATAGCGCGCTAACTCGCGAGAGTTAACAAGGTTACCATTATGAGCAAGAGCAAAATTGCCAGTATGATGGTGAAAAAAGAATGGTTGCACATTCTCAATACCGGCACCACCGGCTGTTGCATAGCGCACATGGGCAATAGCACAATCGCCTTTAAGATTCACAAGATTTTTCTCGTTAAATACTTCGGTAACGAGACCTTCGCCTTTGACACGGCTAAATTCCTTATCGGCATCAACACAGACGATACCACAAGCCTCTTGACCACGATGTTGCAAAGCATGTAGTCCATAATAAGCAAGATTAGCGGCATCTTTCACACCCCACACACCAAATACACCGCATTCTTCGTGAATTTCATTTTTCATCTTTTATGACTATTAGTAACGAATAACGAATAACAAGACTTTACTCGGCTTCGCCTTGTTTTTTTATTTATGTTTTTTAGACAGAATGACAAAACAACATATTTTTTCTTTTTACATACGCCTCGCTATGCCTATGGCATATCTTAGCGAACAAATGACATATAAAAGAATGTAACTAAAAATATGTCATTCTTATGCCGAAATAAAAAAACTTGTTTTTTTAGCAAGGCATCTGTAATATAACAATTTGTCTTTATGTCATTATGTCTAATGACAAAAAAATATTATTTTAGATACTCAGTAACATTGCGTTCGATGCGAGCGAGGAGGTCTTCATCTTCTGCTGCAGGAACGAATTTTTCGCCTACGATATTTTCGTAAAGTTCTTGATAACGAGCAGAGATACCCGCTACTACCTCGTCGGTCATTTCAGGCACTTGTTGACCTTCTTTGCCTTGGAAACCATTTTCCATCAACCATTCGCGCACGAATTCTTTACTTAATTGGCGTTGTGGTTTGCCTGCTGCGAAGTTTTCTTCATAACCTTCTGCATAGAAGTAACGGCTTGAGTCAGGCGTATGGATTTCGTCCATAAGATAGATTTTGCCATCACATTTACCAAATTCGTATTTAGTATCTACGAGAATCAAGCCACGTTTAGCAGCGATTTCGGTTCCACGACGGAAGAGAGCCAATGTGTATTGTTCGAGCACTTTATATTCTTCTTCCGACACAAGACCTTGTGCGATAATCTCTTCGCGAGAGATATCTTCGTCGTGTTCGCCAATTTCGGCTTTTGTTGTAGGGGTGATGATTGGTTCTGGGAAGCGTTCGTTTTCGCGCATACCTTCTGGAAGTTTAACACCACAAATTTCACGCACACCGCTTTTATATGCACGCCATGCACTACCACAGAGGTAGCCACGCACGATCATTTCCACTGGATAGCCTTCGCAAGCCACACCAACAGTGACCATAGGGTCTGGCGTAGCTAATTTCCAGTTAGGACAGATATCGGCTGTTGCATCGAGGAATTGAGCTGCGATTTGATTGAGGATTTGACCTTTGAACGGAATGCCTTTAGGAAGGATTACGTCGAAAGCAGAGATACGGTCAGATGCTACCATCACAAGACGATTGCCCGACACTGTGTAAACGTCACGTACTTTGCCGTGATAAACCTTGGTTTGACCAGGGAAATTATATTCTGTTGCTGTTAATGATTTCATACAAGTTGAGAGTTGAAAGTTGAAAGTTGAAAAGATGTCAGTCTTCTTGCTTGAAGGTTGCTTGAAGGTTGCTTGAGGATACTGTCATATTAATATATTTCAACTTTCAAATATTAAATTTCAAATTATTATATTTTCATCAAACGATTGAGAATTTCTTGATATGCTTCGCCTACGCGGCCGAGGTCGCGACGGAAACGGTCTTTGTCGAGACTGTCTTGTGTTTCTACATCCCAAAGACGGCATGTGTCAGGGCTAAGTTCATCGCTCAACACAAGCGTACCATCTTCGAGGCGACCAAATTCGGCTTTGAAATCAACCAAAATCACATCAAGGTCGGCAAATAGTGGAATCAAAATATTATTGATTTTCTCAACTATTTTATGCACTTCAGCCATTTCTTCGTAAGTAGAAAGACCAAGAGCTACGGCATGATGCTCGTTGATAATTGGGTCGTCGAGGTCTTCGTTTTTATAACAGCACTCGAAGATTGTTGTTTTAAGTTTTGTACCCTCTTCAATGCCCAAACGACGAGCCATAGAGCCTGCAGCATAGTTATGCACGATAAATTCGATAGGAATTACATCTACCTTATGACACAACTGATTGCGATCGTCAAGACGTTGAATGAAATGAGTTTTCACTCCAGCGTCGGCGAGTTGTGCATAGATGATAGACGATATTTTGTTGTTCAAAATACCTTTATTCGTAATCTGCGCACGCTTAATGCCATTATATGCCGAAGCATCGTCTTTGTAGTGAACTACTACTACACCAGGGTCTTCGGTTGCATATATCTGTTTTGCTTTCCCTTCGTAAAGAAGGTTGTTTAATTCGAAATCCATTATATTTATTTTTTTGTTTTTTTTAGACAGAATGACATAAAAACATAAAATAGTCATAAATCATAAGTTGCAAAATTTGAATATATCCATCTCTCAACTTTTTATTATCTATTTTTTTTACAAATACCTTGCTAAAAAACAAGTTTTTTATCCCGGCACAAGAATGACAAATTTTTAGTTACATTCTTTTTATCTGTCATTCGTTCGCCAAGATACGTCGCAGACGTAGCAAGGCACAAAAAAGAAAAATATGTTCTTATGTCATTATGTCGAAAAAAAATTCGTATTATTTCTTACGGAAATAGCGAACTGCGTTTTCAAACAATGGCTGGCGTTTGTTACCTGCAATGTTTTTGAAGATGTTTTCTTCATAGCGTTCTGTATGACCCATCTTACCGATAATCAAACCATCTTCAGAGATAATACCCTCGATAGCATAGCTTGAACCATTAGGGTTTTCAGGCGATTGCATTGTGATGTTGCTATTAGCATCTACATATTGGAATGCCACTTGACCCTTAGCAAACAATTCGCGAGCCAACTCTTCGCTTACCACAAACTTACCTTCACCGTGGCTCATAGCAATAGTGTGCTCATCGCCAACATTGAAACCTGCCAACCATGGAGATTTCACTGTAGAGATGCGAGTAGTAACCATTTGCGAGATATGGCGGTTGATGTTGTTGCGGAAGAGTGTTGGGCTATCAGGAGTAACCATACCCAAGCGACCATAAGGCAACAAGCCCGATTTAACCAACGCTTGGAAGCCATTACAGATACCAATAATCAAGCCTTTGCGGTCGATGAGTGCATGAATTTCGCGAGCCACATCGCTATTGTTCAATACTGTAGCAATGAATTTAGCCGAGCCATCTGGTTCGTCGCCAGATGAGAAACCACCAGCGAGAGCCAATACATGACAACCACGAATTTCGCGAGCCATCACTTCAATAGAACGGGCAATGTCGTCAGCTGTAAGGTTACAGAACACTGATGTACGCACCTCTGCACCTGCTGTGCGGAATGCTTTAGCCATATCGTAGTCGCAGTTTGTACCTGGGAATACTGGGATATAAACCACTGGACGCTCAACTGCTTCACCTGGATACTCGAATTGAGTGTTAGCTGTTGTCTCAACATTCAAATCTTCCATATCCTCTGCCGCTGCGGTAGCAGGATAGATTTCGGCGAATTTTTCAGTATTCACCTTATATAAATAGTCGATATCGAACGATTCGCCATTAACAACCACAGTTGCTTCGGCAGTTGTCGTTCCGAGTTTTTCAAGGTTTTGGAGATTCAATTCTTTCGACGACGCAAAAAGAATAGAACCATAATTATAGTTAAATAAATCATTTTCTGAAAGATTGATATTTGCACCTACGTTTGAACCAAATGACATTTTAGCCACTGCCTCAGCTACACCACCCATACCGATTGTGTATGCTGCCGACACCGCACCGTCTTCTACAAGAGCATGGAACGCATCGAAGTTAGCTTTCAATTGGTCGGTATTTGGCATATAGCTTGCCAATGGTGTATGACGTAAGAGATAAATATTTTCTCCAGCTGTTTTGAAATCAGTTGATATAACTTTGTTTGCATCAACCATAGTGATACCAAACGCAATGAGTGTTGGAGGCACATTGATATTTTGGAATGTACCACTCATAGAGTCTTTACCACCGATTGAAGGCAATTTGAGTTCGTATTGCATTTTCAAAGCACCAAGCAACGCACTAAGTGGTTTACCCCAAGATGTGCGACTTGACATGCGTTCGAAATATTCTTGATATGAGAAACGCATTGTATCATAGCGACCACCTGCAGCAACTACTTTAGCACATGCCTCAACTACTGCGTATGCAGCACCATGATATGGGCTCCATGCTGACACGAATGGGTTGAAACCGTACGCCATCATACTTGCATCGTTAGTGAAACCATCAACTGGCAATTTTTGAACACCAACTTGAGTTTCTGAGCGTTGATATTTACCACCGAATGGCATCAACACTGTCGAACGACCAATTGTAGCATCGAATGTTTCGATAAGACCTTTTTGAGTCAACACGTTGTCGTCTTTCAAGTTATTTTCGAAACGAGCACGCAATGTTTC
>JAFYMM010000172.1 GCA_017550055.1 Paludibacteraceae bacterium | reverse complement strand
TGGGTTATGCGCACATAAGGTTATGGTATATTTATAGTATATTTATCCTATGTTGAGGGTAAGGAGAGGTTAGGGGAGAGGAATGGGGAATAAAATTAATTTTTTTATTAAACTGACGAAGAATATTTGAGGGGGAATTGTGGTTTCTTTTATAAAAACTTAGCGCAGATGGTTTATAATTCATCATTTTTTTATAACTTTGTATCTGTTTTTATTGTGTGTTTAATATTTTAACATCTGATATAATGAATTGTGAATTGAATAAGCAACTTTTGCAAACGATACTTGATAATCAAAAACGTGTGCCTTTGACTTTGTCGTTGGGCGACATGGGGATTACTACTGATATTGTAAATCAGATTTATGAGTGGGCGAAACCGTATGCTGTGGAGGGTGAATTGGCGAGCTATATACCTGAGTTGGCGAATGTTGACCCAGAGAAGTCGGCAATAGTTATTGGCGATTTGCAAGGCAATTTGATTGCTGTGGGTAGTGGCGTGGATGTAAAAGTGTCGATACAATCGGTTGTGAAACCGTTTCTTTATATCTATGCTTTGCAAAAGGGGTTGGCGCCGAGCGATATTTCGTATATTGAACCGACTGCGATGCATTTCAATACGGATGCGGTGCTTCAGCCTGAGAGTCATAAGTCGCGTCCTGGTCATCCATTGAATAATGCTGGTGCGATAAGTAGTTCTGGTGCGATTGATGATTTTGCTGATTTCCTTGCGTTTATGCGTCGTCTTACGGGTAATGACCAATTGGCTGTGCTTGAGGATGTTTATGCTTCGGAAATGGCAACGAATGCCAATAATCGTGCCATTGCGATGCGTTTGGTGGCAACGGGTCGTTTTGCGACTATTGAGGATGGTATGCGTGCTTTGGATAATTACACTCGGGCATGCGCTATTGGTGTGACTCCTGCCGAAATCACTCGCGCATGTGTTGTCTTGGCTCGTTGCGGAAAGATTGAGGGTGAGCAAGTTATCAGAGAGAATAATATTGTGCGTGCTATCAATGCAATGAATTCATACGGACTATATGAGCGCACGGGCGAGATTTCGTTGCTTGCAGCAGGTGTGCGTGCTTTGTCATGTAAGAGTGGGGTGGGCGGATTGATTATAAACATCGACCCGGGTCGTGGTGCATTCACCACCTATGGTCCTCGCCTCGATGCTGCTGGCAATAGTGCTTTTGGCAAATATGCGCTTATTCCGCTCAATAATCTACTTGCTGCGCCATACGCTATGCGCCTCAGTGCCGATGAGATTATAAATACTATTGCAGAATTTGAGTAAGAATAAATTATGAAAGAGAGATTGTTGTTGATTATTAAAGAGATATGGGCGTATATCAGGTCGCTTGCGAGTATTGCCGAAGATACCGATTCTGAAACTACGATTGCCAATATCACGAAGGGTGTAGAATTTCGCGCCGACAATGTGTGGGTGCTTTTCTTCGCTATTATTATTGCGTCGGTGGGTTTGAACGTGAATTCTACGGCAGTGATTATTGGTGCCATGTTGGTTTCGCCATTGATGGGTCCTATCATGGGATTGGGGTTGTCTATTGGTATTTCCGACGGCGAATTATTGCGTAAGTCGCTGAAAAACTTGTTCATAATGATTGCTATTTCGCTTGTGGCATCGAGTCTCTATTTCTTGATTTCGCCACTTAGCGATGCTCAATCTGAGTTGTTGGCGCGTACTAAGCCTACGATTTATGACGTGTTTATTGCTTTCTTTGGTGGTATGGCTGGCATATTGGCTGCATCGCGTAAGCAAGAAAAGGTGACCGTTGTTAGTGGCGTGGCTATTGCTACTGCTTTGATGCCTCCACTATGTACGGCTGGTTATGGACTTGGAACGGGTCAGATAATCTACTTCTTTGGTGCGTTTTATCTATTCTTTATCAATGCTTTCTTCATCGCATTGGCAACCTATTTGATGGTGCGCTATTTGCAATTTCCACGTAAGCGTTTTCTCGACCCTGCAACCGAGCGTAAGGTGCATCGTAGTATCGCTATTTTTACGGTAGTGGTCGTAGTGCCTTCTATTTTCATTGCTATCAATGTTGTGCGTGAAACCTCGTTTGACAACAATGCAATCAAGTATGTGAATGATATTCAGAACAATCCTGTTATGCAAAATGTGCAGATAATATCTCAAAAACGTACATTCTCAAGCAAAGGAAACGAAATAAGTCTCTCGCTCATAGGCGAACCTCTAACTTCGGAGCAGGTTGCTGTGCTTCAAAAACGAATGGAGGAAATGGGATTGAAAAATACAAAACTCACACTTCGACAAGCAGGTGGCGCATCGCTCGATGTTGAAACACAAGCCAGAATGTTGCAAGATTTCATTGAAGACAAAGACCGAACCATCGAACAAAAGGATTCTTTAATACAAAATTTGCGTCAGCAAATACGTTTAGAACAAAAGAAAGCCGAAATCACAGCGCAACAATTAGCACAAGAACTTCATGTGCTTTACCCTTATATCAAAGATGTGTCAATGGCAGAAGCTGTGAAAGTTGATGTTAAAAACAATACAACTGACACAATACCAACATTAAATATCAATTGGACTATGCAACCAACCGAAGCCGAGTATCAGCACCTACAAGATTGGTTGAAAGTTCGCCTCAAAACTGATAAACTTGATATTGTATCAAAGTGATGTATTTTTCTAAAAATAGTAGATAATTAGCATAGATATTTTATAAAAACGGCTACAAGAACACTTGGTTCTTGTAGCCGTTTTCTTTATTGTAGATTTGAGTTTGGGGCTGATTAGTCAGGAAGGATGAGAAGTGCATCGCCATAGAAACCGAAGCGGTAACCCTCTTTGAGAGCAATGTCGTAGGCATTCATTACTTTCTCATAACCACCGAATGCTGCTTGATTCATAAGCATCATGCTATATGGGAGTTGAAAGTTTGAAATCAAACAGTTAGCTGTTGTGAATTGGTAAGGTGGGAAGATAAAACGGTTGGTCCAACCTTCGAATGGTTTAATTTCGCCATTAGCAGTAGATGCTGTTTCGAGGGCACGAAGAGTAGTTGTTCCGACAGCACAAATTTTGCTTTCGCGAGCAGAAGCAGCATTGAATTTCAAACTTGCTTCTTCTGTTACTTCCATTTGTTCTGAATCGGCTTTGTGTTTTGTAAGGTCTTCTACGTCAATTTCACGGAACATGCCAAGCGAAGAGTGGAGCGTAACGTATGTGAATTCAGCACCACGGATTTCAAGGCGTTTCATGAGTTCGCGTGAGAAGTTTGCTCCTGCTGCAGGCATTACTACTGCACCTTCATTTTTTGCAAATATACATTGATAGCGTTCTGCATCATCTGCTTCAGGCGCACGTTTGATGTGTGCAGGGAGTGGAGTGTTGCCAAGAGCAAAGAGGTCGCGTTTGAATTCTTCGTGAGTGCCATCATAGAGGAAACGCACTGTACGACCACGAGAAGTTGTGTTGTCGATAACTTCTGCTACCATAGAATTATCTGCTCCAAAGTATAGTTTGTTACCAACACGAATTTTACGTGCAGGTTCAACGAGAACATCCCATAAGCGATATTGTTGGTTCAATTCGCGTAACAAAAACACCTCAATAAGAGCATTTGTTTTTTCTTTGTTACCATGCATGAGGGCAGGGAATACTTGTGTATCGTTGAAAACAAAAAGGTCTTTATCGTCAAAATATTCGATGAGTTCTTTGAATATTTTGTGCTCAATACGATTTGATTTTGTATGAAGCACCATAAGGCGACATTCATCACGGTGAGCATCAAAACCTTCTACGCGTTTTACGATGTTACCATCAGCATCACGTTCGTATGCACATGGGTATTGTGCAATTTGCTCTTCAGATAGCTTGAATTTGAATTGAGATAGTTTCATATTATAGATATTTAGTAGCGAGTAGCGAGTAACGAGACTTTTTGTACTCGGCTTTCGCCTCGTTAGATTTATAGATATTTAGTAGCGAGAGCAATAGAATTTATTCTAATTGCTGAGCATAGCAGAAATCAATAGCGATGCTGTCACTTAATTTATACGTCTTGTTTTATAATGCCTTTTTCAATACAAGCAATAAAGTCTTCGACTTCCATGCAGTCGTTGAGTCGGATGTCGCCTACTTGTGTGCGTTGTAGTGCTGTTAGATGCGCTCCAGATAGTAGAGCTTCGCCAATATCGCGAGCAAGAGCACGAATATAAGTACCTTTACTGCAGACAACACGAATTGTAAGTTGCATATTCTCTTCGTTGAAATCTAAAACCTCGATTTCGTCAATTACAAGCAGTTTTGGTTTGATTTCTACCTCTTGACCTTTACGAGCATAGTCAAATGCACGTTTGCCGTCTATTTTTACTGCAGAATAAACAGGTGGCACTTGCCATATCTCGCCAATAAAGCGTTTGATGATTTCATCCACCAATTCGCGAGTAATATGTTCGGTTGGATATGTTTGGTCGATAGGATGTTCGAGGTCGAACGATGGGGTAGTTGCTCCCAATTGTAGTGTGGCAATATATTCTTTTACACCATATTGCAACTCCTCAATGCGTTTAGTTGCTTTGCCTGTGCATAGCACTATAACGCCTGTAGCTAATGGGTCGAGCGTACCTGCATGACCTACTTTCAATTTCTTTTGGTCAATAGAGCGACACAATACTCGACGCACACGATTTACTACATCAAACGAGGTCCAATGCAAAGGTTTATTAAAATATAATATTTCTCCGTTAATAAAATCCACTTATTATTAATTCATAATGCATAATTTTTTCGCCTAAAGGCTCAAAGACCTTCGGTTCATAATTGATTTTATGACTATATTATGCGTGTTTAAAAATTATAAAATATTGAAGCCTATAGTTATTGCACCTATGATAGCGCAGTAGATAGCGAAATAGATGAGTTTACCTTTTTTCACAAGGTTAATCATGAATTTACAAGCTAAACATCCTGATATGAATGCAGCAAAGAAACCAACTGCAAGAGGAGCAAAACCTATACCTCCCAAAAGCGATGGGTCTTCTATCATATCAAGAACATTCAAGAATGTTTCGCCTAAAATAGGAATTAGCACCATGAGGAATGAGAATTGCGCTACGCTTTCTTTTTTATTGCCGAGCAAAAGACCTGTTGCGATAGTTGTGCCTGAGCGTGATAAACCGGGCAATACGGCAATAGCTTGTCCCACACCGATGATGAATGCATCTCTAAACGAAATAGTTTCGCGTTGGCGAGGTTTTGCATAATAGGCAAATGCTAAAAGACTCGCTGTAAGCAGTAAACAACAACCTACAATCAATAATCCGCTACCGAAAATCGCCTCTACTTCGTCTTTGAAGAACATACCAATCACGAAGACGGGTATCATTGAAAGTAATATTTTAGATACGTATATCTTTTCGGTATTCCATTCTTTAGAGAAGAATGTGCCTTTGAACAAACCTTCTATCTCTTTCCAAAGAATTACGATAGTGCTGAGCACTGTGGCGGCATGCACAGTTACAGTAAACAGCAGATTATCAGCAGATGATGTGTTAAGGTTTAATATCTCTTGTCCTATAGTAAGGTGTCCACTACTGCTTACAGGCAAAAACTCAGTGAGACCTTGCACAAGACCTAATAATAATGCTTCAATCCAAGACATAATATAAAGTTTAGTGTTTAGCGTTTAGTGTTTAGCGTGTCTTACAATATAGTGTTATTGTATTCTACTCCATACACTTAACTCTATATTTTAATCTTTCTTTTTTATCATAATTGCTACAATCATACTAAAGAAACCTGTCATACATACGATTGGAGCAAGTGTAATACGACGGAAACTGAATACATCAGGATTAAATTCTGTTGCAGTTGAACTTCCTGCCATGAGGGCAAATCCTATGATTATCAACAATACAGATATAGCAATAAGAATGTAGTTGATTTTTGTAAAAGCAAAATTTTTCATAACTTAGATAAAATATAGTTGTTCTGTGCGCATACGTAGATAGCGATTAACTGCTGCTACGGTTGCCACACAGTTGATTATTATACTGATAAAGAATATTATTACTACGACAGGAACAACAATTTCTGCATGATATAGATTGACTGCTGTACCTATTTGTATTTGAACTAAATAGATAGAACCACCCAATAAGAGTAGAGATAATAATGTAGCAATGAATGAGTTTATCAATGAGCGATTTAAGAATGGGCGGCGAATGAAACTATTCTTTGCTCCAACTAATTGCATTGTGTTTATAATGAAGCGTTTAGAATATATTGATAAGCGTATGGTGTTATTTATCAATACAATAGAGATGAATAGCATAACTAATGCAATAAGAGACAAGATTAGCGATAGTTTATTGATATTGTTGTTCAATAATTCAATCATCTCTTTTTGATAAGTGATATTTGTTATACCGTTAAATATTTGTAATCGTGGTAGTATAACATTATTTATGCTATCTGTACTTGCGTATTCCGATGTGAGAAAAACTTCTAAAGATGCGTTAAGAGGATTATATCCTAAAAATTCAGATGGGTCTTCTCCGATTGCCGCAATGTGTTCTTTTAGTGCGCTGTCTCGACTGATATATACAACTTGTTTTGTGTATTCTGTAGCATTCAGATAACGTTCAAGACGCGACAAGTCGGTTTCGCTGATTGTATCATTCAATATTATTGATAGCGAGATATTTTCTTTGCTTTTTACGGTGAAATAGTGTGTAGTAAGGTATAATGATACAATAAGACCAATCATAAACAACACCAACGATATGCTAATCGTTGATGTAAAATGCAAATTAAAGAATGATTCTTTATATTTTTTAGGGTTTTGTTCTGACATAATTACTTGAAAATGTGTATTTAGCGCATTCTATAAAAAACTCTGCAAAGATACTGAAAATAATTCATAATTCATAATTCACAATTCATAATTTTTTATAAAATATGATTTTTCGTAATTTCTGCGGTTGAGAGTCTATGACTATTGGAGTTTATTTTGTGCATTGATTTTGCCAACTGCGCGATGATGCATCTGATGGCATACGCCAATCGCCACGAGGAGATAGGCATACTGAACCTACTTTAGGTCCATCAGGCATACAACTACGTTTGAATTGTTGGTTGAAGAAACGGCGACAGAATGTTCTTAACCAATGGTTGATTGTTTCATCATCGTATTTGTCGGCAAATGTTCGTTGTGCGAGATATTCGATTTTGGCAGGTGAGAAACCACAACGCAGTGTGTAGTAGAGGAAGAAATCGTGTAGTTCGTATGGACCTACTAAATCTTCGGTGATTTGAGCAATGTTGCCATCTTCTGTTGCAGGCAATAATTCAGGCGATACAGGTGTGTCTATTACATCGAGTAGGTTGGTGCGCACTGCCTCTTCCATCTGATTTTCGCTTGCATATTGCACCATATATCTAATTAAGGTCTTTGGTATAGAGGCATTCACGGCATACATGCTCATGTGGTCGCCATTGTATGTCGCCCAACCGAGTGCCAATTCCGAAAGGTCGCCTGTTCCGATTACTAAACCGCCATGTTTGTTTGCCAAGTCCATCAACAGTTGTGTGCGTTCGCGTGCTTGTGTGTTTTCGTATGTTACATCCTTGATTTCAGGGTCGTGACCTAAGTCTTCGAAATGTTGCATACAAGCATTTTTGATGTTTATTTCAACAAACGTAGCACCGAGTTTTTGTATCATTTCTACTGCATTGGTGTATGTTCTGTTGGTTGTTCCAAATCCCGGCATGGTAACTCCGATGATATTAGAGCGGTCAATACCAAGTTTGTCGCAAGTCTTTGCGCATACCAATAGGGCAAGCGTAGAATCCAAACCACCACTGATACCTAATACCATAGTTTTCAATCCTGTATGGTGTAGTCGAGTTGCCAATCCTGCTATCTGTATGTTGAATATTTCTTCGCAGTTTTCCTCCATTTTGTCATACGATGGCACGAATGGAGTAGGTGAGAAACGGCGTGTGAGTTCTGTCTCTACAATAGGGCAATCGCAATCTATATATCTTGGTAATATATTTCCAAGTGGAGATACTCCTTGTTTGAATGTGCTATTTTTTTGACGGTCAGCAGCAATGCGTTCTATGTCGATGTCGGCATACACTATTTGATTGTCGGTTGCAAAGCGTTGACTTTTTGCTAATATCGAACCATTTTCGGCAATGATGGCATTACCTGCATATACCACATCTGTAGATGATTCGCCAAACCCTGCCGAACTATATACATATCCTGCTATTGTGCGTGCTGATTGTTGTTTGATGAGGTCAACGAGATAGTTGTGCTTGCCTATAAGTTCGTTTGATGCTGATAGGTTGAAAATGATTTGTGCTCCTGCTAAGGCAAGTACCGAACTTGGTGGTATCGGAGTCCATAAATCTTCGCATAATTCAATGCCGAATGAGAATTCGTTTGCTTGCATCACTATGTTGCGACCGAATGGAATGTTTTTTTGACCCAAAAGAGTGATATGGTCGCGCATAGCATCTTGACTTGATGCAAACCAACGCATTTCGTAGAATTCGTTGTAGTTTGGTAAATATGTTTTTGGGATTACTGCCAATATTTTTCCTTCGCGAATAACAACTGCACAGTTGAATAGTTGGTTGTCTATGCGTAGTGGGGCACCTAATATTGTGGTTAATTTTACTTCGGTTTTGGTGTATTCTACTACATCGTTTAGTGCTTCGAGAGTTTGGTCGATGAGTAGTTGCGATTGGAATAAATCGGCACAAGTATAACCTGTGATACACAATTCGGGAAATACGATGACCGATGCACCATTTTGGTCTGCCTCCGACATCATGCTTTCGATGTGCGAGATATTCCATTCGCAATCTGCTACTTTCACTTGTGGTATAGCAGATGCAACTTTAATAAAACCGAAATTTGTTGTCATAATGTTATGTTATATAGTTGAAAATTGTTCATTCCCATTCCCCATTCCTCATTCCTCATTCCTCATTCCCCATTCCTCATTATTATATCACTGCAGTAACAACTCCCACGAATGCCAATACTATTAGCACTGCACCTGTGATTTTGTTGAGAATCCAAAGTCCTTTTTCTTTGAATAGTTTTGTGCTGATGAGGTTTACGAGCATTGTCAATGTGAACCACCACAATGCTGCGCCAATCAAAATTGAACCCATACCGATGATAGATTGTATCGAATTTTCAGGGTTTATGATATTGAAGCGTGCGAATAGACCTATAAAAAGGAAAATAATCATCGGATTGCTGAAGCAAAGACCAAATGCGGTGATATAGTCGCTGAATATATCGCCTTTTGAATGGCGGCGTTGTTTGTGTTCGAGTTGTTTGAGTGGGTCTTTTGTATAGATGTGCAACCCGAATATGCCTATTATGATAGAACCAAATAGTTGTATATATAGTTGGTGTGCTTCAATGAATTCTATGATGAATCCCATACTGCAACCAACTAATAGGGCATATACGAGGTCGGATGTTGTTGCTCCCAATCCTGTGGCAATGCCATGCCAACGTCCACGAGTCACGGTGCGTTGTATGCACAACACCCCTAACGGTCCCACAGGCACCGACACACACAATCCTATTAATATACCTGTTAATATTGTTGTTAGCATTTATTTTGCTTTTAAAATAAATCAATCGCTAATTATTTATCAATTTCTTCACGATTAATTAATGGTAATTTGCGTTTATGAAAAAATTAAGTAGTGGTTTTTACTAATTCAAGTACTTGGTCCATTGCATTGGGATGAAACCAATGTATTTCAGGGTCGCGATTGAACCATGTCAACTGTTTTTTTGCATAGCGACGTGAGTTTTGTTGTATCATTTGTATGGCAAAGTCGCGAGTCCACGTGCCATCGAAGTAGTTGAACATCTCTTTGTAACCCACTGTGTTGAGTGCATTCAGTTCGCGTTGTGGATATAGTTCACGTGCTTCATCTTCCAATCCGTCATCAATCATTTGCCATACACGGCGATTGATGCGGTCGTACAACTCTTCTCGTTCACGATTCAATCCTATTTTCACTATATTGAATGGACGTTTTTTTGCTTGCCCTGTGTGCAGTTCTGAGAATGGGCGACCTGTTTGGATACACACCTCAAGGGCGTGCATGATGCGCTTAGCATTGGCAAGGTCCACACGGGTATAATGCACAGGGTCGAGCAGTTGTAGTTGCGCTCGCAGTCCTTCAATGCCAACTTCATTGTAGAGGTCAATCACATCTTGTCGCACTTCGGGCAATATTGTAGGTATATCGTCTATGCCTCGGCATATAGCATCAATATACAACATCGAACCACCCACTAATAGAGCAGAACCACATCGAGCAATTTCTTCTTCGATGATAGGCAGAGCATCTAATTCGTATTGTCCTGACGAGTAATGTTCTGTGATAGAGCGAGTGCCAATGAAATGGTGTTTCACACGGGCAAGTTCCGCCTCGGTTGGTGCTGCTGTACCAATTTTGGTTTCACGATATATTTGTCGTGAGTCCGACGATATAATCGCACACCCTAATTCCTCAGCAACACGCAGACTAATCTCTGTTTTGCCTACTCCCGTTGGACCTAATATGACAAATAAAGTGTTCAATTTGAAAGTTGAAAATAGTGCATTTTTAAATCCTCACTCCTTATTCTTCATTCCTCACTCCTCATTCTTCATTCCTCACTCCTCATTCCTCATTTTAATATAGGTCTTCAGGTCCCATATCCATGAAACCATCTGCATCGAGTTCGTCCATGTCGAATTCGTCATCGCCATAGAATTCTTCGCCTGAGAATCCAAGTGCTGATGTAGGATTGTTCAAGAAATCTTCTTCAGCAGTGATTTGTTTTGGTGCTACACCTTGTTTGAGAACACAACGAGGAGCATCTACCTCGCCAGGCATAATTTCTTTGAGTTCGATGAAAAGCGAACGTTCCGACAAGATGTCGAACATAAACAACATGCGGTCGCCTTCGTCTTGAAGAAATTCGTCGAGGTATGTTTTCTCCATTACGTAAGAGTCTGTGTCTGAACTTGTACCCATATCCATCAATGTAATCTCTTCTCTCATTTCCCATCCTTCGCTGCAATTGAAGAACGAAGTCAATTGGTCTTTAGAGTATTTCACCGAGTCGAGAATCGCATTGTTTAGTTCAAGAAAAGTAGCATCTGAGTTGATTTCTATTTCACGGAAGAATAGGTCAACTTCGTCCGAGAGAATTAATAATTTGTATACCATAATAGTTAATTGTTTGGTTTTATAATTAATGAAAAAATGTACGCAAAGATACAACATTTTTTCATCAAAAGCAATAGTTTTTATAAAAAAAATATACTGTTTTCTTAAAAAAAATAACCTCGAGAATTTTAGTGTTCTCGAGGTTTGTTGTTTATTGTTATATTGATTGTTTTGTTTTATAACAATTCGTTGATGCGGCGCATTGCTTCTGCTGTGTTTTCGTAGGTGTTGAATGTGGTGAGACGGAAGTATCCTTCGCCATATTCGCCAAATCCTACACCCGGTGTGCCAACTACATAGACATTGTTGAGCAAGTAGTCGAAGAACTCCCACGATGTCATGCCATTAGGACATTTCAACCAAATGTATGGCGAGTTGTGTCCGCCTGTATAGAAGATACCTTTTGCTTCGAGCACATCGGTGATGAGTTTCACGTTGCGTTTGTAGTATTGGATGTTTTTGTCTGCTTCGGCAAGTCCTTCAGGCGAGAGTGCTGCTTCAAGACCTCGTTGTGTCATGTATGGTGCGCCATTGTATTTTGTAGTTTGGCGTTGTTGCCATAGGCGAAGGAGTGATACGCCATCACGCACTAAGTCTTTTGGTACAACTGTGTAACCACTGCGTACGCATGTGAAACCTGCTGTTTTTGAGAGCGAATTGAACTCGATAGCGCAGGTGCGTGCTTCTGGTATGCTGAATATCGAGTGAGGACAATCGGCATCGGTGATGAAGCGTTCGTAGGCATTGTCGTAGAGGATTACGGCATTGTGTTTGTTGGCATAATCCACCCATGCTTGCATTTGAGCACGACTGAGTGCTGCTCCTGTTGGGTTGTTTGGCGAGCAGAGGTAGATGAGGTCAGACGGAAAATCGGGTGGAGCAGGCAAGAAGTTGTTCGCTTCGTTGCACTCGAGGTAGATGATTTTCTGTCCGTCCATGAGCGATGTTGCCTTGTATAGCGGATATACAGGGTCAGGCAAAAGCACTGTGCATGTGCCTTTTTCGAATATATCGGTGATGTTAGCAATATCTTCGCCAATACCATCGCCAATGGTAATTTCGTCGAGGTCGAGGTCGATGTTGTAGTTTTTATAATAGCGTTGCACTGCCTCACGTGCGAATTTATAACCCAATTCAGGACCATATCCACGGAAAGTTTCAGCATGTTTGAGTTCTTCCATTGCATTGATGACTGCATCTGCAATCATTGGAGCAAGCGGACGAGTAACATCGCCAATACCAAGTTTGATGATTGGTTTTTCGGGATTTGCCTTGATGAATTCGCTTGTGCGACGTGCTATTTCGGTGAAGAGATAGTTCTCTTCAAGTTTTGCATAGTTTTTATTAATCATATTATATAGTTTTTTTAGACATATTTTGTCCACAAATCTTACAAATTATCTCAAATTATCACAAATCAATTGTATTTGTGAATATTTGTGTCATTTGTGGGAGAATTTCATATGACAATACACACTCTCAGTGTGTGTCTGTTTTCTTGCTTGCACCTTGCTTGAAGGTTGCTTGAGGGTAAGGTGAGTTTTTGGGTTTGAATACACACTGTGAGTGTGTATTTAGAAGTTGATTGTGCCACGGAAAACTTCGGTGGCGGTGCCTTGCATGAGTATGTGGTCGTTGTTGCAGTAGGTGATGATGAGGTCGCCTCCCGTGAGCGATACGGTGATTGGTTCGCCTTTTGGCACTCGACCAAGATGGGTGAATGCTACTACTACGGCGCATGCCCCTG
>JAFYMM010000171.1 GCA_017550055.1 Paludibacteraceae bacterium | reverse complement strand
TACGAATTATTATTTTAGTCCAAGCAACTATAAACTAAACACACGATTGAACTTTATTTTTATCAATTGGGGATTTTGGTTGTCGATGATATGGGTTGTGGTTTTTGGGGCTGAATTTGCACAATTGATAGCCATACCGGGCTTGTTTGCCATCATGTGTTTTAGCCTGTATTTCAGCACCAATCAAAGCAAAGTAGCAAATATATTATTTGTAGTGTGGTTCTTAATTTTTGTAGGATACAGAATAATTCATAATTTTCCCGCCTAAAGAAACAAAGACTTTAAGTTTATAATTACAGTATAAAATCATTATAGAGATGTTAGAAATCAAAGATTTACATGCCTCTATTGCAGGCAAAGAGATATTAAAGGGGTTGAACTTGACAGTGAAACCAGGTGAAGTGCATGCCATTATGGGCCCTAACGGTGCAGGTAAAAGTACGTTGAGCAACGTATTGTCGGGTCACCCAGCATACACAGTGACAAGCGGTTCGATTACATTCTATGGCAAAGACCTTTTGGCTATGCCTCCAGAGGTGCGCGCACGCGAAGGGTTGTTTATGAGTTTCCAATACCCAGTAGAGATACCGGGCGTTAGTATGGTGAACTTTATGCGTACAGCAGTGAACGAACAACGCAAACATCGCGGAATGGAAGCATTGTCGTCGAGCGACTTTTTGAAATTGATGCGCGAAAAACGTCAATTGGTGGAGTTAGACAGCAAATTGGCTAACCGTGCAGTAAATGAAGGTTTCTCGGGCGGTGAGAAAAAACGCAACGAAATATTCCAAATGGCTATGCTTGAGCCTCGCTTGTCAATCCTCGACGAAACAGACTCTGGTCTTGACATTGACGCATTGCGTATTGTTGCAAATGGCGTGAATATGTTGAAAACTCCAGAAAATGCTTCAATCGTAATCACTCACTATCAACGCCTTTTGGACTATATCGTGCCAGATATCGTAGATGTGTTGGTAGATGGTCGCATCGTAATGTCGGGCCCTAAAGAATTGGTGATGGAACTCGAAGAGAAAGGTTACGATTGGATTAAGGCAATGCACAATAAGTAATTTTTATTTTTAACATAAGTACAAAAATAGGGAGTAAGGAGTAGCATTTGTACATTTGTTAAAAACAACACAATATTATAATATGACTAAACAATTTATTGATTTATATAAAGAGGTTGGCGGACAGATATCGGCTAAATCGGCATCGATATTCAATGCTGAACGTGACGATGTTGCACGCATGTTGGAGTCTATGGACTTTCCGACACGCAAGACTGAGGAGTACCTATATTGTCCGCTTTTCGATGCGTTGAAAACCGATTGGGGCGTAAATATCAACCGCTTGACATTCGGACTTAAGGCAGAAGATATGTTCCGTTGCGCTGTGCCAGGCATCAAAGCCGTAGTTGCACCTATTATAAATGATGTGTGGGCTGGAGCTGAGGAGATTGATTTGGGCAATGGCGCATTTGTATGTTCGATGAAACATGCAACAGAAGTCCACAACGACCTGATAGCAAAACACTATAACACAATACTTAACGACAAAAAAGATGCGTTCGTCATGCTCAACTCAATGTTGGTGCAAGACGGACTTTTTGTTTATATACCTCGCGGAGTTGAGTGCCAAATGCCATTGCAAATCGTGAATATGATGCGTGCAGGGCAGGCATTGATGGGCGTAAATCGCAACCTTATTATATTAGAGGCAAACACTTCACTACAAATCATCGATTGCGACCACGCAATGGACAATTCGGAGTATTTTGCATCGCGAATTACTGAAATATATGTGGGCGAAGGAGCACGGTTGAACTACTGCTCGATGGAAAGCACACACGAAAAAATGGCAAATCTTCGCCGTTATGCCGTTGCACAAGAGAGAGATAGCGTAGTGAAATTCAGCACCTTCGGATTGATGAATGGAGCCACACGCAACCATATCGAGATAGACCTCAATGGCGAAGGCGCAGAGACATGGTTGGGCGGTATGTTGCTCATCGACAAGCAACAACGCTGCGACAACTACACCATCATACGCCACCACAAAGGCAACTGCCGAAGCGAAGAGCTCTATAAATACATCCTCGACGACGAGGCTGAAGGTGGATTCAGCGGACGTATCGTAGTGGACCCGGGCGCACAAAAGACTGTGTCGCACCAAACCAATCGCAACATCTGCCTCTCGGAAAAAGCTCGTGCATTGGGTCGCCCTCAACTCGAAATTTATGCCGATGATGTGAAATGCGGACACGGTGCCACAACAGGTATGCTCGACCAAAACGCACTATTCTATATGCAACAACGTGGCATCGGACTCAAAGAGGCTCGACTATTGCTTCTTCAAGCATTCTCAGCAGAGGTGTTAGAAAATATCGAACTCCCAGCATTGAGCGACAGATTGCATCTCCTCATCGAAAAACGACTACATGGCGAAGAGATGCAGTGCGCGGGATGCAGAAAGTAGTGAGGAATGAAGGATTGATTCCTTTCATCTCAAATAAAAACAAGGAAAATACATTATTTACCTAAAATTATAATCTATGAAAGAAAAAGAACAACAAGGTCAATTAAAACGCGCAATGCGTCCGATTGATGTATGGGGACTTGCACTTGGTGCAATTATTGGTTGGGGATGCTTTGTGCTCCCAGGTAACGCATTTTTGCCAAAAGCTGGTCCATTAGGAACTGCTGTCGGTATGGCTATTGGCGCTTCTCTTATTTTAGTTATTGCATTAAGTTATGGATATTTGATACGCAAATTTCCACTGAGTGGTGGTGAATTTATTTATACCAAAAAGACAATGGGCAAAACCAATGCCTTCATCTGCGGATGGGGTATGATATTGGCCTACTGGAGTTTGATTCCTCTCAATGCTACTGCTTTGGGTATGATTAGCCGCTATTTGTTCCCTGGCATCATCCAATTCGGCCACTTATATCAAGTTGCTGGTTGGGACGTATATGCTGGCGAGGTAATGGTGGCTTCGTTGTTCATCATATTGATGGCGATTGTGAACATACATGGTATCAAACAAGCCGCTTGGACTCAAACTACCATTGCATTGACTCTTGTGGCTGGTATATTTATGGTTACATTCTTGATTCTCACACAAGGTCCTGATTGGAGCAACCTTGCACCTGCATTGCCTCAAGGTCAAAACTGGTGGAAAGGCGTGTTTGCCATCGTAGCTATGGCTCCATGGGCGTTCATCGGCTTCGACTGTATTCCACAATCGGCTGAAGAATACAACTTTAACCACAAAAAATCTACTCGCATCATGGTGTTGGCTATCTCTATTGCAGCATTGCTATATGTGGCAGTAAATACCATCACTGCATTAGGTTTCCAAGACGGCATGTCGTGGGAAGAGATGCTTGTATATCTAAAAAGCAACAACCAAATTTGGGCTACTGGCTATATCGTTAAAATGAATTTGGGCATTATAGGCTTGACTTTCTTGGGTATTGCAATGTTCTGCGCTGTTATTTCAGGTATGAACGCATTCTATATCTCTACATCACGCCTCATGTATGCTATGGCCCAAGATGGCGCATTGCCTTCTGCGTTTAGCAAATTGGGTGTTAAACATGGCACTCCTCGCAATGCCATCCTATTCGTAATGGTGCTCAGCTTGTTCGCTCCATGGTTTGGTCGTGAGGTGTTGAACTGGATTGTCGATATGACATCGGTTGGTGCTGCTATCGTGTTTGGCTACACTACTGCATCGGCTGCTATTTGGGCTATCCGCCACAACCACAAACTCCAAGCGTGGATTGGCTTTGTTGGTTGCATCATTTCATTGTTCTTCTTGTCGCTATTGATTATACCAGGCATGCCAGGCTATTTGTCATTCCAAAGCCGTGTGATTCTACTCGTTTGGATTGCGATAGGTGTTGCATTCTATGCTATAATCCACAAAAAATACAAAAAGACATCTGACGAAAACAAGATAGAAGAAGTTAAAGACTAACTATTTATATGCTCGACATTGAAAGTATAAGAAAAGATTTTCCCATACTTGCGCGCGAGGTGCATGGCAAACCATTGGTCTATTTCGACAACGGTGCCACTACTCAAAAGCCTCAAGCTGTGCTTGATAGAATAATGCACGCATACACCCTCGAGAATTCTAATATTCACCGAGGGGTGCACTATTTGAGTGGCATTGCCACTGAGGCACACGAGGCAGCGCGTCAGCGTGTGGCAGACTTCATAGGTGCAAATTCAAAAGACGAGATTCTCTTCACTCGTGGCACTACCGAGAGCGTCAACCTCGTTGCTCGCACTCTTGCCGACCAAATATGCCACGAAGGCGACGAAATACTCATCTCCACAATGGAGCATCACTCCAACATCGTGCCTTGGCAAATGGCGTGCGAACGCACTGGCGCTGTGTTGCGTGTAGCACCAATCAGCCCTCAAGGCGAATTGCTCATGTCGGAGTTCGAGGCATTGCTCAACGAACGCACCAAGATTGTGTCTATAGCGCACGTAAGCAACGTATTAGGCACTGTCAATCCCGTTGCCGACATCATACGCTTGGCTCACAAACACGGGGCTAAGGTGCTTATCGACGGAGCTCAAGCCATTGCTCACATACCTGTGAACGTAGTGGATTTGGATGCCGATTTCTATGCTTTCTCTGGTCATAAAGTCTATGCTCCTAACGGCATTGGTGTGCTATATGGCAAGCGCGAATTACTCGACTCTATGCCTCCATTCATGGGTGGTGGCGAGATGATTGAAACCGTGCGATTCGAGAAAACTACCTACAACAAACTACCTTATAAATACGAAGCCGGCACGCCCGACTATGTAGGCAGTTGCGCATTGGCTACAGCCCTCGACTATATCTCTGCCATTGGTATGCAGTCAATAGCCGACTACGAGCACCATTTGCTCCACTATGCTACTCAAAAGATAAAAGAGATTGACGGAGTGCGCATCATTGGCGAAGCACAAGCCAAAAGCGGTGTGCTCTCATTTGTTGTTGACGGCGTGCATCCTTACGACATAGGCATGATGCTCGACAAACTCGGCATTGCCATCCGCACAGGTCACCACTGCGCCGAACCGCTCATCGATTTCTATGGCATACCTGGCACAGCTCGCGCCTCATTTGCCTTCTACAACACAACCGAAGAGATAGACTATTTCATCTCATCGCTCGAACGAGTATTGATGATACTTAGATAAAAAACAAGGCATAATACACAACGAAGATTGAAACATGAGACCCTAAATTCACACATCTCATTCTCCACAAACACACACTCTCATTGTGTATCGTTGACCCAAAATTCACCTTACCCTCACCATAGGTTCAAGCAACCTTCAAGCAAGAAAACAGACACACACTCACAGTGTGTATTTCTAATACATTTTTTAATTAAACTATATGTCAGAAAACAAACGATTCAAAATTGACATCGACGAAATCTTAAAGGCGAAAGTTAAGAAGAAATTGCCTAAATTCTTGGTCAATTTCCTTAAACGTCGCATACATCAAGAAGAAATCAACCACTGCATCGAACATGCAGAACACCCACAAGGCGTTGAATTCTTTGATGAAGCACTCAAGTATGTCGATATAAAATACGAAATACGCGGGGCAGAAAATCTCGACCCTTCACGCCGTTGTATCTTTGCCAGCAACCACCCAATCGGGGGGCCTGAGGCATTGATTATGGGCTCGGTGATGAAAAAGTTCTATGGCGAAAGCTTCCGTGTGCCTGTCAACAACATCTTGGCTCACTTCCATCCGCTTGCCGAATTCTTCGTGCCGGTCAACATGAACGGACGCCAAAGTCGCGAAATCAGCGAGGGCCTCACACGCATGTTCGAAAGCCCATACCAAGTGCTTGTATATCCTGCTGGCAAATGCGCTCGCACCGAGAAAGGCAAAGTGACCGAGCAACCTTGGAAAAAGATGTTCATCACTCAATCACGCAAATACGAGCGCGACGTGGTGCCTGTCCACATGTCGGGCTACAACTCTAAGCTCTTCATGCGCCTAACTTCGCTCAGCAAATTCCTCGGCTTGAAGTTCAACATCGGCATGTTTATGCTCGTTGACGAATTGTTCAAGAAAAGAGGTAAAACATTTGTCATAACATTCGGCGAACCAATCCCTTACAGCACATTCGACAAGTCGAAAACCGACCAACAATGGGCAAACTACGTAAGAGAAAAAGTCGAAAAACTAC
Organism: Paludibacteraceae bacterium; assembly: GCA_017550055.1. Taxonomy (GTDB): domain Bacteria; phylum Bacteroidota; class Bacteroidia; order Bacteroidales; family Paludibacteraceae; genus Aphodosoma. The sequence continues at coordinate 1,324 of JAFYMM010000171.1, read as the reverse complement.
AAGAAGGCAACGGACAAGAACCTAACATCTAATTAAGAATGAATAGTTATTAACGCCATTCGGCATTTAACTAAACACTAATAACTATTCACTAATAACTAATAACTAAACACTAATAACTAACAATATGATTCCAATTATTGAACCTATCGCAAAAGAGTTGCTCAAACAAGAACTCAACGAAAAAACATTCCTTAGAAAAACAAACAAAGCCGACAACGAAATATATGTAGTCAATGCCGAAAATTCGCCTAACGTGTTGCGCGAAATCGGTCGTCTCCGCGAAGTATCGTTCCGTGCCGTAGGTGGTGGCTCTGGCAAAGAGTGCGACCTCGACCACTTCGACCTCGAAGACAAAGCATGCTATCAACTCATCGTATGGAATCCTGAGTTGGAAGAAATCATTGGTGGCTATCGTTTCACTCGTTGGGCTCAAGCCTCGTTCCTCGAAAATGGTCAACCATACGTAAACACAGAGCACCTTTTCGACTTCTCTGAAAAATTCTTGAAAGAATATTTCCCTTACTGCCTCGAAATGGCGCGTGCCTTCGTGCAACCTAAATATCAAAGTGCCGAAATGGGTCGCAAAAGCCTCTTTGCTCTTGACAATCTCTGGGATGGCATCGGCGGTCTTGTGGCAACCGACCCTTCTATCAAATATCTCGCTGGCAAAGTAACCATCTATAGCACAAGCCCTGACAAGAGCCGTAAAGCTATGATTTACTACCTCGAAAAATTCTTTGGCGACCGCGAAAAAATGCTCGTGTCTAAAAATGCTGAGACCTGCACCGACGAAGAACGTGCCGAATTCGACGCCATGTTCTGTGGCGAAACTGCCAAAGACAACTACAAAATCCTCAACAACTTCGTTAAGTCGATGAACGACACCATTCCGCCACTCATCCACTCATACATCGAACTCTCAAGCTCAATGAAAACATTCGGCACTACGTTCGACCCCGACTTCGGCGATTGCTACGACACAGCTATGCTCATCACCGTGGCTGACATCTACGAACCAAAATACAAACGCTACATCGAATCATATTTCGACCAAAAATAACAACCTAAAGTACAAAAGTACGCGAAGCGTAAAATATGTCATTCCTTTGCCAAGATATGCCTTTAGGCATAGCGAGGCGTATGCTATAAGGATAATCTGTCCTTGTGTCATTATGTCTAAAAAAATTAACTAAAGTACAAATCCAAACAGTACGCGAAGCGCAAAATATGTCATTCCTTTGCCAAGATATGCCTTTAGGCATAGCGAGGCGTATGCTATAAGGATAGTTTATCCTTGTGTCATTCTGTCTAAAAAATAAAC
>JAFYMM010000170.1 GCA_017550055.1 Paludibacteraceae bacterium | reverse complement strand
CCACCACAACATAAAGCCCCACATACACCACATCCACTATTACCCACATCACCCAATTGTCAATCTTCTTTCGTGTCAACAATATCTGTGCCACTATACTCGTTGTTGTCAAAATGGCATCAACAAACGGATACTGAGGCTCCGCAATATTCTCTGGCAACAACTGCGCTCCATACTTCACACCCATGCCCCACAACACACCCGTCGCCACCACTATCAACACCACCCATCCTCTCTCTCTCCATGTCAACCAACTCACCTTCAACTCTTTCTCCTCTCTGCAAGGTTTTCTCCACGAATATAGTCCGTATAAATCAATAACAAAATATACCCCTTGCAACACCATCGCCGAATACAACCCCACTCGCCCAAACAGCACCATATACAACACACAATTCACTAACCCAATCCCAAAATTCACCACCTTCCCCTTCGCAGCCAACCATATAGCCACGAATCCAAACACCACCGCTATGATTTCTAACCAGTTCATTTAACTACAAACACCACAATCCTTAAGATTGTATTTGTTTATTACTCCTGCTCGAATAGAAAATAAAATATAAATATAACCTATTGAACTAACAATTACAAAATGATCACCACCCCAAATAGCAGAAATTAAACCAAGAAATTTGAATAAAACAACCACCCACAATATTAAGAACAATATTTTTATTTTCAGCGTTTTTGGTGTTGATAATTTAACACCCATTACAGTAGGCAATTCTGTCTGACTCAAAAATAACAAATAAAATAAATTTAGTGGTATAAGCCAAAAGAAATAAGTAATATTCACAATTTCTATTCCTATCATTATGCTATCTTTATAGGGAGAATAATCGCCTCTCCACAACCGATAAACATAAAAAAACCATGACCCAAGAAGAAACAACGCCCATAGAACATTTGATAATATAAAAACATTCAACTTACTTAGTGTTCTTACTCCTTTAAAATCAGATATCTGTTTAACTCCTAAAATCTTACAAAAAATAAAACCAAAAATCGAAAGAGTCAAAAATCCATTTGCCAGGTTTGAAATTCTTACATACAAAGCATTCGTCTCCTCATACTTATCGTTATACTCAGACAGTGTAATTTCATCTCGTTCAAACACATGATGCAATTCATCTAAATTTGCTTTTGTAGTTTTACCAATATGCAACGAATAAAACAAGAAAAACAAGCCACAAACAAAAAATAATAACAAAGCCTTTTTCATAATCTCCAATTTAAGGTTTCACTGCCCGCATTGACGGAGAAGCGTTAAGAAAATTTTGAAATAATCCGTAAATGAGAGTTTTTGAGGAGGTTACACACAACCTTATCGAAGTATAAATATATGCGTTGCACCCAACATTGAATCCTCACATAAGCACCGCCCGACTTTAAACCCGAATAGGATTATTGCTAAATTTTTAGCTTCGCAGTCGTAGCGAAAGACTTTTGGTCACAAAAGTAACAAAAAAAAAATTAACCAACACTACCTTCAAGCGAAATCTGCAATAACTTCTGAGCCTCAACAGCAAACTCCATTGGCAACTTGTTGATTACCTCTTTAGCATACCCACCAATAATCAAGCCCACGGCATCTTCGGTAGAAATACCACGTTGCGAACAGTAGAACAATTGGTCCTCAGATATTTTCGATGT
>JAFYMM010000169.1 GCA_017550055.1 Paludibacteraceae bacterium | reverse complement strand
CCTATTTTGTAGTATAGTTTTGATAGGCGGATTTTGGTCTCTTCAGGCATTGCAAGTTGCAGTTGGTCGGCAGATTGAAGTGCCTCAATAGCAGCATTGGTGCTATCTAGTATTTGGTATATTTTGCTTAATTCCCAATAAGCTTCGACAAACTGAGGTTCTTTATCAATGGCAAGATTGAGAAGAGCTATTTTGTCAGATGGATATTGAGCTCCTTTTGCCTCTTGATAAAGTTTTATGGCTTTTTTTGATTTGATGGAGTATTGTTGACACATCATGCCTAATGCACAATGCAAAATCGTTATAATCAATAATAATTTTTTCATTATTTTCTTTTTGTTTTAATACCTTGTGCTACTATATCGCGTACATTATCAACCATTTCGCCTAGATTGTCGTCGGTGAGGTTGCTAGTGTCGATAGGTTCGTGGATAGTCATAGTGATTTGTCCAGGTGTGATATGCCAACCGCCTTTAGGCAATACATCATAAGCCCCTGAAATAGAAACAGGGATGATAGGGAAGTGAAGGTCGCGAGCGATGGTGAATGCGCCACGTTTGAAACGACCCACTTTGCCTGTGGCTGAGCGAGTGCCTTCTGGGAAGAGGAAGATTGAGTTGTGGCCTTGAAGTAGGCGCTCTTGTGCCTCTTTAAGACTTTTTTGTGCGCGCATAGGATTAGAGCGGTCGACAAAAATATGACCCATGCTGTCGCAAGCTTTACCTAAAAGAGGAGTGCGACGAAGTTCCATCTTCATAATCCATTTGAATTTAGCATTGAGATAGCCATATACGAGGAAGATGTCGAACATACTTTGGTGGTTTGCAACAAAGATATAAGATTTGTTAGGGTCGATATTCTCGTTGCCTACGATTTTCACGCGAGTGAGAGCTAAAGCACACATTACGCGTCCCCACACACGACCTGGATAGTAACCCCATTTTGCATCTCCTGCAATTGGAGTCATAATGATGATAGAGACACAAGTGATAATCGTTGAAAGAATTGACAACGGGATGTAGATAAAAGTAGAATAGATTATTGAAAAGAATTTTAGTAAATACTTCATAATGTTTAAGTTTATAAGTGATTATAAGTGGTTATTGTTTCATTCCAGTTACAATGACAGAGCGTACTTTGTCGATGGTTTCGTTGAGATTGCTATCGGTGAGGTTGGTGGTATCGATAGGTTCGTGGAAAACTATTTTAATTTTGCCTGGGATGATGCAATTCAGACCTTTAGGCAAGGCTTCGTAGGCACCAATGATAGATACAGGCACGATAGGGAGGTGAATGTCGCGTGCGATAGTGAATGCTCCACGCTTGAAACGACCCACTTCGCCTGTGCGTGTGCGAGTGCCTTCTGGGAATAGAAAAATAGAGCTTTTGCCATCGATAATGCTCTGTTTTGCTTGCTCAAGACTTTGTTTTGCACGCATAGGATTAGAGCGGTCGATGAAAATATGTCCCATACGGTAACATAAGTAACCCATAACAGGCATTTTACGAAACTCTTTTTTGATAATCCATTTGAAGTTGTTTTTGAGCCAACCATACACCAAAGGTATGTCGTAGAGACTTTGATGATTGCCCACAAAAATGTATGAAGCCTTAGGGTCGAGTTTCTCTTGTCCCTCAATTTTCACTCTTACTAATGATATCATACAAACGGCTCTTGCCCAGAACATTGCAGGGTAACTTCCCCATTTGGCATTGCCTGCAATAGGCAACATAATGATGATGATTGACGAACATACAACTGTTATCAAAATGCCTAATGGTAAGAATACCAAAGCATGGTAGATGACAAGTAGAGCTTGTAAAATAGGGTTGATTTTGCGTCGCATATAGTTTATGTTTATTATTAATTTGCAAAGATAGTAAAAAATGGTGAAAAATAGAATATTACTCCTTATTTTTCTTACATATTATTTTATATGTACAGAATTTGCAAGCTTTTTCTTCTGTCGAATTTTCGTTTGTTGCAAAAGGAATATTTGGATTGTAGATGTCGTTGAGCATCTTTTGTAATAGCCATTCGAATGGTGTAGCAATAAGAGCATAGTCGGTAACATCTATTGTAGTGCAACTATTTTTGTCGGTGTCTATATCGTTGAGTTGAGTGTCGAATGGTGGTAAATTATTAGGGTTGAGGAGTTGATTAGGCACTTGTAGCGTGATTGTATGTAGCTCGGTGTTTGATTTTGATAGTTCGTAGGTTTTATAGAGTAGAGGGCGTATTTTGAGCGTTTGACGAGAAGTTGGTTGTATAGAGCTATAGATGTGGCAGTAGAGAATTATTTGGAATAATTCGTTATAAGCACTTTCGTGAGATGTGAACAAATCTAAAATATTGATATCTTTTTTTGTTTTTGATATCGTGGTTTTATAGTCAATTATGTTTATTGTCTCATTTGTTTGGTCGATACGGTCGATATAACCTTTAAAATGAACATAGTCACAAAAGAAATTTATCTCTACCTCGGATTGCACAGAGCTGAATTGGTCTTGTTCGTATCGTGCTATATCAAAGTTGATTGTGTTTTCGATAAATTGATATACAAGATTGAAGATAAGGGAGTTGAAGCCTGTGATTTGTACTTGTTTGTTCGACGCAGTTCCTTCCTCGATAAATGCGTTGTGGATGAGTTGAGTGATTTCTTGTTTTTCAAGTTGTTGAGGAATGGCATACTGGTTGTAATACAACTCCATAGCCTTATGGTAGATGCGTCCGAGAAGGCTCGATTCGCCTGTTTCTTTGATTTCGTTAGGTGATTTGATGCTTGCAATAGTGCTGAAATAGAAGCGTAGAGGACAAGCAATGTAATCTTTTAAGCAACTAGCCGATAACGCCGAATTTGAGGTTTTGTAAACATTGAGTTTATTTATAATTTCGGAGGTTTTGTTGATTGTAATTTGTCTGTTTTCTTCTGTTTCGTTGCTTGTGTTTTGTATTTGTAGTTGGTAGTTATATTGCTTGATAGGAGCATTTAGAAGGTATTGTAGTTGATAGAAATAGCGAGATATTTCGTTTTGCGCTCCTTCGTTGCGTGAATCGTAGATGAGGTGTATGTTTTGTGTGTGATAGAGCGTACGATAGAAATTGTAGGCTTGAATAGCATCGCTAATTTCGTGAGTAGGAAGACTATAGGCACGACGTAAATTGTATGGTATGATAGAGTTGACTGATTTGTTGCCTGGTACTTTTTGGTCATTAAAACCGATCAGTATTATGTTTTCGAAATCGAGTAGGCGACTTTCGAGTAAACCCATTATCTGCATACCTTCTATTGGTTCGCCTTTGAATTGCACTTTAAGTGAAGAGGCGAGACGCATAATTAGCATGCGCAACAAGTTGGGTGTTACGAGATTGGAGTTAGGGGTTATAAGTGTTTTTAGTTGGTTGACAACTTGTTGATATTGATAGAGAAATTCTGTTTCGGTCGAAATATTAAAGTTGAATTGTGTGAGTTGAGATATTATATTGCTTAAATAATCTATCAGTTCATTGGCTGTGGTGTGAGGTGTGAAGAGTGTGGTGAAGAATTGTTTTTCTTTATCATCAGCGTTGAGTTTATTGATTATGTTGTGTAGCTCTTGAGCTGTGATGCGGATGTAATTTGCACGAGTTATTTGGTCTATTATTTTGGCCGAAGATGTAGGGTAGATTTTTTGTATGTTGCTGTGTGATAGTATACTTATCAGAGGTTTGTAATAGAATTGCGCAATGCCGGCACGATTGTTTGTAATTTCAGTTTGTAGGGTGAGTATATGATTTATAAGTGTAGCTATAGGAGTTATCGAAAGTGGATAACCCATTGTGATGTTGATTTTTTCTATATTATTCGGTAATTGTTGTATGAGCGAAGGCATCAATGATTCATCGGCAAGGAGGATAGCAGTTGAATTGGGTGTTAGGAGTGATGTGTTAGTTGCTAGAAGTGAGCACGCTACGTTTATTTGGTTGGTTGCTGATGGAGTGCTATGGATATTGATGTTTGGTATGTGAGGCTCAGATGGTTGAGTGTATGTATAACGAGAAGGAAATTCCTTGAGATTGCGGTCATAATATCTTGCAACTGTAGAGGCAAATGGCGAAGGTGTATTATAGCAAGAAGGATAGTCGAAATAGAAATCGGCTATACCTAATTGTTGAAAATGTTTGAATATGCGATATTCGCTGGTAGTGAGTGAGTTAAAACCAATAAAAATGATTGAGTCGGGAGCTGAAAATTTAGAGCTTGGGTTTAAAAGATTTTCTATCGTAGTGCGATAAATAAGACCATCATAACCAATGCCTTTTGCTATGAGTGTTTCTGTAAAATGAGTGTATATTTCGTATAGGTCATCCCATAGAGATATAAATTGGTGGTTGAAAGATAGATTTTCGTTATGCTCATTTTGCACATTGCCCCAAAATGAGTTTAATGCTTCAATTTGTTGTTTCGTAAGGAATTGAGATTGGTCATTGATGCCTTTTAGGTCGGCAATATTGCTAAAAAGCAGTTTAGTATCAATGAGATATTTATCTATTTCGTTGAAATCGCCCAATAGGGTTGTACCAAAAGGAACGAATGTGTCGATTGATTCTATTTCGTCGGTGTGTTGTGAACGTACATGTACGTATGATTCGTAGAGAGCAAATAGCAATTCGATATCGTTGGCTTTTTGCAGTGGAGAAAGTGTAGCTGCAAGTGAATTGATGTCAGTGATGTTAGGTGCAAATAGAGGCTTTTTTACTAATGCAAGTAGCTCTTTGCGAAAAAATAATCCTGCTCGACGATTAGGAAAAACAAAAAGAAGTTGAGCCGTAGGAGTCAACTTCTCTGCATATATTTTTGCTATTTGTTGTAAGAATTTCATGTTGAATAGAAAATTAACTATCAGGTACTTCTATGAATTTCGTGTTTTTTTTGTTTTGAACTTAAAAAAATTAGTGTTCTATTTGATATGGTTTCCCAATACACGCATTTGGATAAGGAATTTGTAGGATGCGACATAGTGTAGCACACAAATCTTCAATCATTATATCGCTTTTGGTGTGTTTTATCTCTTTATTCCAAATAGCGATGGGTGTATATGGCTGAGTTATAGTAGGGTAGAGTGTTCGTTGTACTTTTTCGTCATATTCTACCCATCCTGGCAGTAGGGTAAATACTACATCGCCTGATCTGTTTTTGTAGTGCGAATTGCGCATGCGCGATGGCATATCGTTTGGCAAACTCGCTGCTGTTTGTATCTGATAGGCTGGTATCGCTGTGTGTACACCCGAAAATTCTAACATAAACTGAGCAACATAGTCTTGTATTTCTGCCATTTTAATATTTTCGTCTTCAATAAGCGATTTATTAAGACTAATATTTTTGTCATAATAGCCCGATATCCATCTTCCTTGCCCATATATTGCCATGAGGTAAGAGTTTAATAGTGCCATAGCTCGGCGCGAATTGAATGTGCCTGAAGCTAAACGAGGGTCGTTTTGTGGTGTTTGGTTTGGATTGTTGTTAGGTGCAGTAAGCACAATAAGGGAATTATCCAAACCTACCGAAATTTCTATCACTTCGAGTAGTGATTTAATATTGCGGTCAAGACGAGTTATTAAATCTTCATTTTCGGCACACATCGTGTAGGTGTCGAATGGCGAATGTGCATTGAATTCAACACAAAGCAAGTCAGTGGCATTATCTGTGCCGAGTTGCTCGTCTCTGATAGCTCGTGTTGCTAACTCTTTGATTATATCGTTGATAAATGGAGATTGACGAAATTTTTTCATAAAATCATAATTGTCATCGCCGTCCGAGAATTTGATAAAAGTAGGTTTTTCTCCATTTAGATACGACCCATTCGGTGCATATTGATATGATGGTAATGAAAACATTGGTTGCCAATCGTTTGCACATGTCGAGCGTATCAATCCATTTCTGTTTATTTTTTCTGCCCAGCGAGGCAATCCTTTGTCATAAAATGTTGAAGTGCAGATGCCTGCATTTGCATCATCAAACCATATTGCTCCATCGGCTAAGTGTCCTCCTAGCATTATTGCTGATTCTGCGTTGAGACCAATGGCATATACTTTTGATTTTGGATTGTTCAATTTTATTTGGTCGGCTAGGGTAGTTGCTTGCAATAATCGTGGCGACACCATCTCTTTTGTGTTTATTCCTTCATAACGAGCATCGTCGATGCACGACACGATATTATCGTCTATCAAAGAATAAAATTTATTGGCAATAATGCCATGATAATGAGGCGTAGAGCCTGTCATTATTGAGGCATAATCGGTTGTTGCTCCTGTCACCATATACGAACAACTAGCGTTTGGATTGTAAAAACCACTTATTAGTTTTCGCATACCATTTGGCTCTAACATTTTGCTGAACGTCTCAATTTCGTAATTGTCTAATCCATTGATAGATATTATTACTGTTAGTCGTGGTGGAGTTTTTGTTATTTGAGCGGTAGCAAAGTGTGTAGATATACAAATTGCACAAATGCAAATTATATTACGCAGTATATTCATGTTTTATTTGCGAGATGAATTTTTTAATTGATTTTTGTATGTGAAGGCAACTGTCGATAGGGCATAAGCAGTCATTAACCACAACATTGGCACCGATGCATTGATGTTTTGTAAATCGAAAATAATAACGAGTAAAAACAATATCGATATCAAGTGCAAAGCGATGGCAATAATCATTTTTGCTTTTGGCATGAATGTTCTTCTTGTGAACAATAATATACCAAATATCAAGTTCAACGGATTGCACCACAATATGTTATAGTTGTTGCTTACTAATGGGTGGTGCGAGCAAAACCAGAGATACGCTATTATAATGCCGACCAACCCCGATACTATCAGTATCAATTGTGTCAACACAGGCATATATCTTTTCTTGAGCATATAGAATACGATACAAATAAGTATCAAAATTGTAGCTATTATAGTGAATGTATTATATGCCATTGTGTTGATATGTAGTGGCTTAAATTCTGCTTGATGCAGTATTTCTGTGTTGACTACAATATTTTCGTTAGTGCTAATTATTTTCGTATGGTCCAATACAAATTGTGTATATAGCGGAAAAGATACACATTCTTCTGTAGTTATATTTTTATCTGCTTCGCTACCAACTATTAGGCTGATACCCAAGTTGTATAGTGTGTTTGGTGCTACGTATTTGTCTATAATATCGCGATAGGTTAATTCTCCCAAATCCACCGACGATATAACATTGCCTTCATAGGCATCCAAAATCATCTGATATGGTCGGGTAGCGCAGTTGTCATATATGAAGTTGTAGCGATATTTTCTGTTTTCTGGTCGATAATTATCCCACAGTTTAGCCCATAGCGCATGTTTTTGTTCTGTTGTTAAATTCAATTCTTGTGCATATACCGATGAGCCTCGTTCAACGTATTGTGGCAGAAAAAATTTGGTGCTATATACTCCCATTTCGTAGTCTGTATTGCCCGAAATAAAACGACCTACAAAATTAGGCGTATCAAATGAGAACAAGCCCCAATGGAACACCTCATCTATTTTTGTCTCAGGGTCATACACTCTAATGCCTGAATGTCCAAAGCGTTCATATATCTCTTTTGCTGGCTCGCAAGTTACAAGATAAAATTTTGCTGAGTCTGATATACTCCTCACTTTATCTGTTCGCGATGGTATAATGACCTTATATTCAGGTAGATTTGTTGGTATAGTCGAAGCCTCGACCACACTGCCTACCAAAATTAATAAAACAAAAAATACAATTTTCTTCATTATAAAATTATAAAATAATTCTTTTTAATTCCCACTCCTCATTCCTCATTCCTCATTCCTCATTATTTATGTAGTTTAAGCTTCATACCCACTTTGGCAGGTGTGCCATATTCAAGGTCGTTTAGTTTGTATAAAGCCTTGAGTGTGATACCATATTCTTGTGCGATTGAGTGCATACTTTCTCCTGCGCTCACTTTGTGCATAGGCTTACGTTTCTTGGTTGTAGCACGTTTTTTTGCCAAATATACATAATCATCGCGGTATAGGTCAACTTCTGATGGTAGGTCGTTGTAATACAACAAGCGTTTGATACTTATACCCGTAGCTTTTGATATGTTTTTGAATGAATCGTCTGTTATTAGTTTATAACAACGCACACCATTGTTTATTATTTCTACATAGCCGAACAATTGGTCTTCAGCGAGATTAGAGTCTTTTTTTATCTGTTTTTCACGTTTAGCTTCTCCACCTGTTTTCTTGCTACCTTGGGTGTCAAACTCATATAGATTGTATGTCTCAATTATATTTATCAACTTTTGTGGATATTTAGGGTCTGTGGCATATCCAGCTTGTTTTAAACCATGAGCCCATGATTTATAATCTGTTATTTTATAATCATACAAAAAAGCATAGCGTTGACGTTTCAAAAATGCAGCGTGGTCGTTATACGATTCTTTCACTGATTTATAACAACGGAAACACTCATTTGGTCTGTCATCATCTTTGCGAGTCGAACGACCATACCACTCACTTCCACATTTAATACCGAAGTGATTATTACACTCTTTTGCTAACGAACTTTCGCCCGCACCACTTTCCAAAATACCTTGTGCCAAGGTGATACTCGCTGGAATATGATGCTCATTCTGACATTGAATAGCAAATTCTGAATATTTTTCAATATACGCCTCATATTTCGGATTGCGCGATTGAGCATTTAATGAACTGATAATGAAAAAGCTTGTAAGTACTAATGATAATGTTTTTTTCATAATTTCTTAGGTTTGCAAATTATCTTGCAAAGATACAATTTTTTTGTGAATTATTCAAGGTTTTTGCCAAGATAATATGGTTTTTGTACACAAAATATCAATTTTTTTCAGTCAATTTAGAAATAACCCCATCATCAGTTCTTCTTCAACTCTCAACTCCTTATTCCTCACTCCTCATTCTTCATTCCTCATTTCTCATTCCTCATTCCTCATTTTTAATTGACGAAGTCATAGTTGCCATCTTCCGCGCTCCTCACTCATTCACAGGTGAAAACACTGTCGAAATCTCTTGCCACGGCTCTATCTACATCCAACAAGAAATTCTCCGCCTACTCATCGCCGCTGGTGCACGCATGGCCGGTCCTGGCGAATTCACTCAACGCGCATTTCTCAATGGTCGCCTCGACCTCTCGCAAGCCGAAGCCGTAGCCGACCTCATCAATGCTCAATCTGCTGCTGCTCATACTATTGCACTCAACCAAATGCGTGGCAATTT
>JAFYMM010000168.1 GCA_017550055.1 Paludibacteraceae bacterium | reverse complement strand
CCATCAGGATATATAAAGTTAGTAACCCAACAACGACGTTTGAAGTTATTATGTTTCATAAGCTTAAGCCCTGAAACATAGTTCATGATCGGATAGCCTTTTTTCTTCATTTCAATCACCTTATCAATAACCTCACAACGTTTTTCTTTATCGAGTACCATTTCAGTTTCAGATCCTGGGAATGGAGTATAGAAGTTAATAGCGATTTGTTCGATTGCTGGATTATTTTTAGCATACTCAATAGTTGGCACTACACCTTCGTAGTTATATGTGCTAACTACCATGTTTACACTTAGATGTTTATGTCCGCAAGAAGCTATATTTTCTTCAAGACGTTTGAATGTGCCCTTACCACGAATATATTCATGATAATCACCAATACCATCGAGACTAACCCATATACTATCAGCTTTACTATTTTTGAAAGGAAGCTGAGCATTAGTTGTGATTGTAGCAGAGAAGAAACCCTCTTCTTTTGCTAAATCAATAAGGTCGTTAATACGATAGTCACCATCACGCCAAAGCATCACTTCTCCACCTTCGAAGTCAACAAATCGAGAGCCAAGAGAATGCGCATAGCGAAGTTGTTCTCTAATTTGTTCATAGGTCATTATATTTGGTTCTTCACGAGCATATACTGAGCAGTGACGACATTTAAGATTACATTTGTCGCCAATAAATAAGACTGTTTGAAGTGGACGTTTACGACCAAGGATTCTTGCTCCGAAGAACCACCAACCAAGATAGAAGAGTTTTTTCATTATAGTATTGAATTAGTCAAATTAGTATTAAAGGAAACAAAGCACAATGTTTACAATCAAGATAAACAAGCAGAAGAATGTAACAAGATTACGAGCCATGAGCCAACGGAAAAGGAACCAATCAAGACCGTGTTGTTTGTAGGCTTCCCAATCGCCCATTGGACCCATCCAAAATTTAAGAGTCATATCTTCAGGTTCATCGTAAACAAATTTACGAACCGATTGCCATAAGAAAAGAGCCATAGGTAACAATAGAGAAATCACCAAATATGCCCAATGAAATAAGCCTGTAGCAACCCCCACAAAAACAAACACAAATGGCAATAGAGCAAAAAGAGCTGAGGCCGCTAATTTACGTTTTGAAGTACCTAAAAGACGCGCAAATGTCATTTTGTCAGCTTTTTCATCTGCTATAATATCAAGGACTGAGTGTGTATAAACAATATTAGTAACCAACAAAGCTACTGCAATGCTCAACACAACAATTTGTAAGTCAAAAACTCCACACGCTGCATATTGCACACCAATCATCAAAAGTACACCAAACATGAGTCCGATAACCAACTCTCCATAACCACGATAACCAAGCTTGAGAGGACCACCAGAATAAGACAAGCCAAGTATACCCGCAATAGCTGTAATGAGAGCTATTTGCCAACCACGGAAATACAAAATCACTGCACCACACACAACAGCAATAGCCAAAAAGACAATTATAGCATTACGCAATTCAGTAATTGTTGCTTGACCAGAAGTGAGATATGGATATTTGTGCATACGCGCACGGAAACCTTCACCATCCAAGGCAGCACGTTTTTCTGCAGAGCCTATTTGATAATCGAAATAATCATCGGCAAGGTTCATTCCCAAATGAGCACATATAACACCAAACAATGCAACAATAGACATCCACCAAGAAAAGCCATCATGCAATGCACCCATACTAATAGCTAACAATGCCGGCAAAACACTCTGAGGCAAAGCAATAGTACGTGCATTATCAATCCAAAATTTTAATTTACTCATAATAAAAAATTTATAGTTTAATAAAATAATAATAAAATATTTACTAATACAATTATCACTTTTCCTCTTCGTACGACTTAAAAATATACATCGGTGATGGAATCGTACGTTCAAGCGGCTGCAACAACTCAAGAGCAATCCCTCGTTCAACCAAAGCATCATTCACTGTCTTAAACGCAATCTCTGGAGTATTATTCTCTTGACTAAGATGACAAAGAAATACATGCGATAAATATTCACTCGCATTATCGGCCAAAAACCTTGCAGTATGCTCATTACACATATGTCCAACATGCGAACGAACTCTTTGCTTCAATGGATACGGATATGGTCCATTTTTCAACATATTATCATCATAATTAGCCTCAATTACCAAATAATTAGCACGAACTATGTGATCTGCCGCCTCTTTACCTATAAATCCGAGGTCTGTTGCAATTACGAAACGTTGATTCCCGTAAGAAAATGCATACCCCACACTATCCGACGCATCATGCGACACAGGGAAAGCTTGAATTACAAAATCACGAATTACAATATTATCCCCTTTCTTATACAACTTATAAGCCGACACTAACTTCTCTGTCACACGATAATTACGATTAATCCCATTGAGCATCTCTGCCGTAACATAAACAGGAATATGATATTTCTCACCCAACACACCTACAGACTTAATATGATCAGTATGGTCATGAGTAATAAATATACCCCAAATATTTTCAAACGATAAACCATGCTCTTTCAACTCTCGTTTTACAGCACGCACCGCTACTCCAGCATCTATCAAAAAGCCGTAACTCGCTGTGCCAATGTAGTAACAATTGCCACTACTGCCACTCCCCATACTTAAAAAACGTAATCTATCCATTGAAAATTAAAAGTTGAAAATTAAAAAATAAGAGAACTAAAAAATCACTCTCTTCCAATCTACAAAGTTATAAAAAAAATATGAATTATAAGTAAAAATTTACAAAATATTTTCTTAGTAAAAACAAAAAAGAGAACAAGCTTTAACTTGTTCTCTTATATACCATCAAATGTGATTAATAAAATATTTTACCAACTTGATCTTTACGGCTCACTTTTCCTTTTTCAGAATACTTAACTAAATACATATTAGCATCTAAACGAGGAAGAACAACCTTCTTAGATGTAGGTTCAATCTCTTCTACAAGAGAACCATCTGCCGAATAAATATATATCACATAATTTTCACGAAGCTCTTTGAGATTAACAACAAAATGACCATCTACAAACGAAATG
>JAFYMM010000167.1 GCA_017550055.1 Paludibacteraceae bacterium | reverse complement strand
CTTACAGCTCGCACGTTGGTAGTTTCGGCATTGATGCTTAAAGGATTGCGAATGTACGACAAGTCAGTGGTGATGATATATATGACACTGTTGGATACAGTAGATGCAAGATTGAAAGCACGCATAATGGTTGGGCTGTTAATGATTTTGTCGGTGCATGGCAGTAAGCTTGAGCGTGATGAGGAGATGAGTGCCGAAATAGAGAAACTGTTTGCAGATGAGAAATTTTCGGCAGACGCAGATAAGGCATATAAACACATTATCAATACGTTTGGTACAGATAAAGTTACAGAGAAGATTAAGACAGAGATATATCCCGAAATATTTAAATCAGGGGCAAAACTGCATCAGATGTTGAAAGACGAAGGGGCAGATGTGATGAATGAAGATGAATTTAATCCAAAGTGGGAGAAAGCATTGATGGACGATGAAGGCGTATCGGCTAAATTGCGTGAATTTGGCGATATGCAGATGCAAGGCGCAGATGTCTATATGAGCACCTTTTCGAGCATGAAAGGTTACGCCTTTTTCAATGAATTGGCACATTGGTTTATGCCTTTTGATGTGAAACAAGGGGATGTGGCTCGTATGATGGCAGATATGCCAGATGTGTTAAGATTTTTTGCAGAATCAACACATATTTGTAATTCCGATAAATACTCGTTTTTTTACAGTATAGCTCAAATACCAGCCGATAGTTTCAAGTCGATGATGACAGGCATGGGTGCAGAAGCTGAGGCGGTTAGGGAAGATTTAGATTCTGAGAATTGGAAGAATAATCCAGATAAATTATATGCCGTTGAAGTAAGAAATTATGTGTTGGATTTGTTCCGATTCTATAGGTTATATCCACGTCGAAACGATTTTGTTAATCCGTTCGATTTTGTTGATAAATTCAAAACAAATCAATGGTTGTTTGGATTGATGGGATTAGATTTGAAAAAGTCGGTATGTAAGTATCTATTTGAGGTAGGGAATCATTTTAATGCAAGTTGTTTCTTTGAATATTTAGATGCACAACAGGTGTGGGATGCATATTTTTATCAACAAATGGGGTATTGTTATCAAAGTTTGGGAGATTATCGAGAAGCAATTGCATGTTATGAAAAGGCAGATTTGTTAGAGGCGAATGACGTGTGGACACTAAAACATAAAGCCTTTTGCTATCGAAGATTAGATCGTTTAGACGAAGCAATCGAAGCTTACGAAGCGATATTGAAATTAAAAGAAGATGATGTGGTTACGATGCTTAATTTAGCAAATATGTATCTCGGCAAAAAGAATTTTGAAAAGGCTCGAATACTATTATATAAGGTGGATTATCTGAAACCAAATAATTATAAAGCAATGAGTGGGCTAGCGCGATGCTTGTTTATGGATGGGGATTATGAGAAAGCGATGACCTATTATGATAAATTGTCGCAGCATAAAGATTTTTCGGATGATGATGCGTTGAATGGAGGGCACACATTTTGGGCATTAGGAGCCAAAGATATTGCACGAGAATATTATCGTAAGGCAAAGGCATTGATAGCCAATGATGTTAAATTTGCCGAGAAGATGATAGAAGATGCCGAGCATCTCAAACGCTTAGGACTTTCGGATGAAGATATAGTCATATTAATTAACCAAATATTGTTTTAAAAAACTTTTACAACTATGAAAAAAATTATTGCTACAACTAATGCTCCTGCAGCAATTGGTCCTTACAGCCAAGCAAACCAAGTAAATGGTATGTTGTTCATTTCTGGTCAACTTCCAATCGACCCAGCAACAGGTAAATTCGTAGAAGGTGGTGTTGCAGAACAAACTCACCAATCACTCAAAAACGTAAAAGCTATTCTTAACGAAGCAGGTTACGATTTTTGCGATGTAGTTAAAACTACAGTATTCCTTTCTGACATTGCTGACTTTGCAGCTATGAACGAAGTTTACAAACAATACTATCAATCAGAATGCCCAGCACGTTCTGCTTTTGCAGTGAAATCACTTCCAATGGGTGCTCTCGTTGAAATCGAAACTATCGCAGGTAAATAATAGTTCTTACTATATTCAAAAAAACTTCATTCTATATCTTGTAGAATGAAGTTTTTTTTGTACCTTTGCGAATAATATTAGAGTTTTTTTCTAAAAAATACATATTAATGTCAAAGAATATAGAAATACGGAATAGTACTGCTGAATTTTTGATATTTCAGATAGATAATCAAGAAGATGGAGTTCAAGTAGTTTATAAAGACGAAACTATTTGGGCGACACAAAAGGCTATGGCTGAGTTGTTTGGGTGTTCGTCTGATAATATAGGTGTACACCTAAAAAATATTTTTCAATTATCAGAATTAAATAAAGAGTCAACTACCGAGAAAATTTCGGTAGTTCAACAAGAAGGAAAACGTAATGTAGAACGAGAATTCTTATTTTATAATCTTGATGCCATTATATCAGTAGGTTATAGGGTCAATTCGATTCGAGCTACTCAATTTCGTCAGTGGTGTACATCGGTGCTTCGTCAATTTGCCATTCGAGGATATGTGATTGATAAAAAGCGTATGGCAAATGGCTCGTTCATTGGCGAGGACTATTTCGAGCATTTGCTTGCTGAGATTCGAGAAATACGCCTTAGCGAGCGACGTTTCTATCAGAAATTGACAGACATATATGCAACAGCCATAGATTATAATAATGATGCACCTACGACTCGATTATTTTTCATGAAAATGCAAAATAAGATGCATTATGCAGTGCATGGTCATACAGCAGCCGAGTTGATTGTGAGTAGAGCAGATGCAAAAAAAGAAAATCTGGGATTGACAACGTGGGAAAATGCGCCAAATGGTAAAATAGTAAAACCAGATGTATCAGTAGCTAAAAATTATCTTAATGAATTAGAGTT